>JADGPM010000210.1 GCA_017882425.1 Solirubrobacteraceae bacterium | reverse complement strand
GACGACCTCACGGACCTGCTCCTTGAGCAGGGCCGTCTCCTCGCTGAAGGTGGCCTGCGTCTCGCGCGCGGCGGTCAGCGCCTGATCGGGCACCGGCGCCTTCGCCTTCTTCAGCATCTTCGCGGCGACGAACCCGGCGAGCGCGGCGAACAGGAGCAGGATGAACGCGACGAGGAAGAAGCCCCAGAAGAACTGGTTGTCGGGGAAGAGCTCGAACCACGCCAGCCAGGCGAGGCCCTCGAGGATGAGGATGAGCGCCCCGATGACGAAGACGCCGGCGGCGACGGCGATCGCGGTGCCGCGGCCGAAGACCATCGTCTTCTGCTGGAGCTCGAGCTTGGCGAGGTCGACCTGATCCTTGACGAGCGCCTGCGTGTGGGCGGTGACGCGCTGGATCGCGTCGGCCATCGCCGTCTCGTTCGTGGTCGGCTGCGGCGGCACGCCGCCGTTGGTGATCGGCGGCTCAGCGGCCACGGATCCGCCCCAGGATCTGTGCGGCGACGAACCCGCCGGCGAGCGCTGCACCGACGAGGATCTCCGGGCGCGTCTCGGTGATCGGGCGCCCGGGCGCGGGCGGCTGCAGCGGCGGAGGCGGCAGCGGTGCCGGCGCGGCCTCGGGCCCCGCGGGAGCGCCGGTCGGCTCAGTGGTCATTGCGGCGGTTCTTCCCCGTAGACCCGGCGCCAGACGAAGCTCGCGGCGCGGAACGCCGCGATGCTCGCGAGGGCCTCGATCCCGGCGACCAGGCCCATCCAGGCCACGCGCTTGACGAGCTCGTTCTGCATCACCCCGGACCCTAGCGAGTTCGCGGGCCGGACTTCACGCCGCCGCCGCGGGCCGGAAGCCTCAGGCGTCGAGCCCGCCGCAGATCGTCTCGACGACGAACGCCTTCGCCTGGTCGAAGTCCTCCGGCGCACCGGGGAGCAGCTCGAAGATCCAGCCGGTCAGCACCTGCTCGATCGCGCCGTAGAATGCCATGGCGGCGAACGCGGGCGTCACCGTGTCCTTGAACTCGCCGGAGGCCTGCGCCTTCTCGACGATCGCGGCGATCAGGTCGTACGCCTCGCGGATCTTCGCGAGGTGGCTGCGCCCGAACGAGTTCGCGGCGCGCGTCACCTCGACGATGATGACCTTCATCAGATCCTGGTCGTGGCGGTAGGAGTCGACGATGAACGAGGCGATCGCGTAGAGCTTCTCGCGGGCGGCGACGTCCTGGCCGTCGACCTCGCGGATCGCGTCGAGCAGGATGTCCCAGCGCTCGAGGAACAGCGTGTCGAGCACCTCGTCCTTCGAGCGGAAGTAGTGGTAGACGAGGCCGTAGGCGACGCCCGCCTCGTCGGCGATGTCCGAGACCCGGCAGGTGTGGAACCCCTGGCGCGCGAACACGCGCACCGCCGCATCGAGGATCAGGCGTCGCTTCTCGGCTGCCTGCTGGGGGTTGCGCGTCGCCATCAGCGGCTCACCTCCGTCGCGTAGGCGTCCGGGCGCCGTCCGGTGAGGGCGGGCAGCCGGCGCCTGATGTCCTCCAGGCGGGCCATGTCGAGGTCGGCGGTGATCACGGTCTGCACATCGGGCGCCTGCGAGAGGACGAGGCCCCAGGGGTCGACGATCATCGAACGCCCCCCGGACCGAAGACCCGGCGCGTGCTCGCCGATCTGGTTGGCCGCGACGACGAAGCACTGGTTCTCGATCGCGCGGGCGCGCAGCAGCGTCGTCCAGTGGTCGTGCGTCGTGGGCACGGTGAAGGCGGCGGGGACGAGCAGGATGCGCGCGCCGGCGATCGTCAGCGCGCGGTAGAGCTCGGGGAAGCGCACGTCGTAGCAGACGCTCATCCCGACCGGCGTGCCGTCGGCGAGCGTCGTCAGCACCGGCGTGTCGCCCGGGTCCTCGTGCTCGGACTCGCGGTAGACGGTGCCGCCGACCTCGACGTCGAACAGGTGGATCTTGCGGTAGGTCGCGCGCACCTCGCCGTCGGGGCCGACATGGACCGAGGTGTTGCGCAGCTTCTCCTCGCCCGCGACGCGCTCGGAGATCGAGCCGGCGACGAGGTCGATGCCGAGTTCGCGGGCGACGCCGCGCGCCCAGCCGATCGCCTCGCCGTCGAGCGTCTGCGCGCCCGCGCGCAGCGCCTCGCCCGGCCCCAGCACGCTCCACTTCTCGGGCAGCAGCACGAGCCGCGCGCCGTCGGCCGCGGCGCGGCGCACGAGCGAATCGGCGAGCGCGAGATTCGCCGCGGTGTCGGGCGTGGCGGTGAGCTGGATGGCGGCGGCGCGCAGGGTGTCTCTCCGTTCCCGTGAGATTGACTGACGAGTCAATCTGCCTGGAGAACCATATCCCCCGCGGGCCGTGCGTAGGCTTGCGGACATGTCGAGAAGGCTCTGGTGACCAGCTCACTGCCGCTGCGCGGCAACGGCAGCGTCCGGCCCGCCGGGCTTCGGCTGCCGCCCTCGTGGATGCCGCTCGTGCACGACGGACGGCCGTTGAAGCGCTGGCGCTACGTCGGGATCTACGGCGAGGAGCTGATGCTCTGCGCCGCCGCGGTGCGGATCGCCGGCATCCCACAGGCCTTCTGGGCGGTGCTGGACCGCACCAGCGGCGAGCTGCACGGCCGCACCGTGTTCACCCCCGGGCTGGTGGCGGTCGGCGACGGCCACCTCGCGGTCCACGGACGCGGCGTCGCCATCGACATCTCGCTGACCCGCGCCGGGGAGCCCATGGAGATCACGAGCCCGCACGGCGGTTCGTACATCTGGACACGCAAGGACCCGGTCAACGCGATCGGGACGGTCTCCGTCGGCGCCCGGACCTGGGCGCTCGACGCACCCGGGCTGATCGACTCGTCGGCCGGCTACCACGCGCGCGCCACGACGTGGCGCTGGGCGGCCGGGGTCGGGATGTCCACGGAGGGCCGGCGGCTCGTGTGGAACCTCGTCACCGGCGTGCACGACCTCGCCGCCGCAAGCGAGCGCACCGTCTGGATCGGCGGCCTCGCGCACGAGGTCGCGGCGGTGAGCTTCCCCGGCGACCTCGAGGGCGTCGCGTTCAGCGAGGACGGGGCGGCGCTGCGCTTCCGTGCCGAGGCCGAGCGGGCGCAGAGCGACGACCTGAAGGTGTTCCGCAGCGACTACCGCCAGCCGTTCGGCACCTTCTCCGGCACGCTTCCCGGCGGCGTCGAGCTCGCCACGGGATTCGGCGTCATGGAGTGGCACGACGTGCGGTGGTAGCCGCGGCGCGGATTCAGCCGCTCACGCCCGGGTGCAGGTACGGCGTGGTCGTGCCGAGCTCGACGAAGCCGAGCCGCCGGAGGATCGGATCGCTGTCGGCCGTCGCCTCGACCCAGAGGAAGCGAAAGCCCCTGGCTGCCGCGAGCGCTGCGCGGTGCGCGACGATCGCGCGGAACACGCCGCGGCCCCGCCAGGCCGGCACGGTGCCGTCGCCCCAGAAGCTGGCGAAGTCGCTGCCGGGGTGGAACTCGATCCGCCCTGCGGCGATCGGCACCTGCCCGGCCATCGCCACCACCGCCGCCGCCGTGCTCGGCCGGCGCGCGATCCCGGCGAGCAGGACCTCGCGCAGCGTGGAGTGATCCTCGCCGAATACCTCCTCCTGGACCGCGAGGAGCGCGTCGACGTCGTGCTGGTCGACGACGGGACGCAGCTCGACACCGGCGGGCGGCGACACGTCCAGCGACAGGTCGGCGACCTCGGCCGCGAGCAGCACCTCGGGGGGCTCGGCGTGGAACCCGGCAGCAAGGAGCCGGCCGGGCAGGTCGGCAGGCTGATCGTAGGAGTAGTGCTTCCACTCCCATGGCCGCGGGACGTCCGCGAACCTGCTGATCTGCGCGTGGATGACGCGGTCCGCGCTGGCCGCATCCAACCCCGACCACGCGACCCCGGTCCACCAGTCGCTGATGCACCGGATCACGCCGTCGCCGCGCTCGACACGTCCGTCCGGCGGGTCGGGTTCCGGGCGCCGGCGGACCTGCGCGTCGAAGGCGGCCAGAACCGCGGCTCGATCCACAGCGCAGAGCCAACCAGATCCACGTGCGGGAGCGGCTCGATGCCCGCGCGATCGAGCCCGCTCCCTGAACGCCGGCTACTCCCCCAGCCACGCCAGGACGGCGAGCACGCGCCGGTGGTCGCCCTCGCTGGGCGGCAACATGAGCTTCCCGAAGATGTTCGAGACGTGCTTCTCGACGGCGCCCTCGGTGACGACGAGCTTCGCGGCGATCGCCTGGTTGGAGCGGCCCTCGGCCATCAGGCCGAGCACGTCGCGCTCGCGCGGCGTGAGCTCCTCCAGACGCGCCGGCCCGCGGCCTGCGACGAGCTGCGCGACGACCTCGGGATCCATCGCCGTGCCGCCCGCGGCGACACGGCGCACGGCGTCGACGAAGTCGCCGATCTCGGCGACGCGATCCTTCAGCAGATAGCCGACGCCGCCGCTGCCGTCGGCGAGCAGCTCCTTGGCGAAGACGCGCTCGACGTACTGCGAGAGCACGAGCACCGGCAGGCCGGGCACCCGGCGCCGCGCCTCGAGCGCCGCGCGGATGCCCTCGTCACGAAAGGTCGGCGGCAACCGCACGTCGACGACGCAGACGTCGGGACGCTCGCGCTCGACCGCCTCGATCAGCCCCTCGCCGTCCTCGACCCCGGCGACGACCTCGAAGCCGTTGTCCTCGAGCATGCGCGTCAGCCCGTCGCGCAGCAGCGCGAGATCCTCGGCGATCACGACGCGCATGGGATCTCCACGTGGAGGTCGGTCGGGCCGCCCGGCGGGCTCGTCAGCCTGAGCGTCCCGTCGAGCGCCTCGACGCGCTTGCGCAGCCCGTCGATCCCCGTGCCGTTGGGGTTGGCCCCGCCGCGCCCGTCGTCGTGGACGTCGATCTCGACGACGGCACCGCGACGCTGCAGGCGCACGCTCGCGACGGACGCCCCGGAGTGCTTGGAGATGTTCGTCAGGGCCTCCGCGACGACGAAGTAGGCGGCCGTCTCCGCGGCGGTCGGGAGCCGGTCGCCGACGTCGACGCTGACGCTCGTGGGAACCCCGCCGACGCGTGCCGCGAGCGACGTGAGCGCCGGCTCCAGGCCGCGCTCGGCGAGCATCGCGGGCCGGATGCCGCGCGCGATGTCGCGCAGCTCGGCCAGCGCCCGCTGGGTCTCCTCGCGCGCCTCGCGCACGAGCTCGGCGGCGGAGGCCGGATCCTCGCCGGCCGCGATCCGCTGCTCGGCGAGGCCGAGGTCCAGCGCGACGGCGACGAGCCGCGCCTGCGCCCCGTCGTGCAGGTCGCGCTCGATGCGCTCGAGCTCGGCCTGTGCCGCGTCGACCGCCCCGGCGCGCGTCTCGGCGAGGTGCTCGACGCGCTGCTGGAGCTCATCGACCTCGCAGCCGAGCATCCAGCGCACGAGGCCGATGGACACCGCGGACAGCCCGCGCACCAGCGCCGCCGTCACCGCCAGCGCGAGCAGGCCGAGCGCCATGGCGGCCAGCGCCGTGCCCCAGCTGTTGACGGTGAAGGCCCCCAGGTCGAACCAGTGGGTGCTGTGCGGGATCCACCACCACAGCGGCGTGGAGATCAGCGCCAGCGAGGTCGACCAGCCGGTGACGGCGACGGTGAAGCCGGCGATGCCGAGCGGGAACAGCAGGAGCTCGTAGCCCGTGTCGCGCCAGGTCTGCGGGTCCAGGGTGATCGCCTTCGTCCACTCCCAGATCCGCCGCATGCCGCGCCAGTCGTCGCGGCGCAGCGGCAGCGGGACGCGGTAGCGGCCCGGGACGGAGTCGCCGGTGACGATCGTCGTGCGGGCGCGCTCGACCCACGCGATCCCGCGCGTCACGAAGATCGTCAGCAGCGCGAGCGGGATCCCGACGAACGTGATCAGCAGGCTGATCGCCGTCGACCAGCCCGTGACGAGCAGGGTGAACGCGAGCACGCCCATCGGGAAGCTCGCGATCAGGTACAGCGTGTCGCGGGCGAGCTGCCGGGCGAGGCCACGGCTCTCGCCCCGGTCGGCCGGGGCGGTTGCGGCGGGCTGCTCGACGGTGGCGGACGTCATGGCGACATGGTCGTCGTTCCGGGCCGCAGTATCCATCCCGCGGACCGGCGTCTGCGAGCGGGGGTTATCCCCCGGGGCTCGTCACCCGCCGCGCTGGCGGCGCAGCTCGGCGAGCAGGAGCTTGGAGTGCATCGCGCCGATCAGCTCGCGCAGCGGCTCGGCGCCGCTGGCGATGATCTCCGCGGCACGCTCGACCGGCACCTCACCGGCGAGCCGGTCGAGCAGCGTGCGGACCTCCTCGGCGACGAGTGGCGCGAGCGCCTCGCGGTAGCGCAGCGTGTCGAAGACCGTGAAGCCGAGCGTCTCGTCGTAGCCACCGGCGCGAAAGCGCGACATCGCGTCGATGATCTGCACGTCGTCGCGGTCGTATCCCCGCGAGGTCGGCGTCAGCACCTCCAGCTCGGCCAGGCGGTCGAGCACGTTCTGGGGGATCTCGGAGCGCCGGCGCACCTCGGCGGCGCTGATCCGTTCACCGGGGGTGCCCTCGATCGCACGCTCCAGGATCCGGTCCTCGAGCTCGACGAGCGCCGCCGCATGCTCGGGGCCCTGCTCCATCACGGCGCGGATGGCGCGCAGGGGCATGAACCGCTCCTCCTGCAGGCGTTTGATGAGCTGGATCTGCTCGACGAAGGCCGGCGGGTAGTACGCCATGTTGCGCGAGGTGCGCACGACCTCGTCGCCGGCGCCGAGCAGGCCCTCGCGCAGGTAGTGCTTGATCGTGCCGGCGCTGACGCCGGAGCGCTCGGCGAGCTCGCTCATCTTCAGCAGCCCGGCGGTGTCGCCGTTCGCCGCGCGCTCGGAGGGCTCGGCGCTCACGCGAGGAACGAGGCGGCGGTCGTGTTCTCGCCCGCGGGGCCGCCCACGGCGCCGGCCTCCTTGAGCGCCGCGATCTCCTCGTCGCCGTATCCGGCGGCGCGCAGCACGGCGTCGGTGTGCTCCCCGAGCGCCGGGCCGGGCAGGCGGTTGGCGTCGCCCGGCGTGCGCGAGAGCTTCACCGGCAGGCCGAGGAGCCGCACGGGCTGCTCCGCGCCGGGCTGGTCGAGCTCGACCACCATGTCGCGTGCCGCGACGAGCTCGGAGTCGAGCGCCTCGTCGAGGCCGAGCACCGGCTCCAGGCAGCAGTCGTGCTCGGCGGCGAAGGCCGTCCACTGGTCGCGCGAGCGCTCCATGAACACGCCCTGGACGGCGGCGTGCGCGTCGGAGTCCGGCTTGGAGAACTGCAGCTCGAGGAGGTCCTCGCGCCCGACGCCGCGGCACCAGTTCTGCCAGAACTTCGGCTCCAGCGCGCCCAGCGTGACCCAGCCGTCGGCGCACTGGTAGGGCCGGTAGCAGATGACGCTGCCGGCGAGGAGCTGGCTGCCGCGCTCGGGGACGACGCCGTCGCAGAGGTACTGGCCGGCGACCATCGCCAGCCAGGACAGGGCGCCGTCGGCCATCGAGACGTCGACGAGCTGGCCCTCGCCCGAGCGCTCGCGCTCGTGCAGCGCGGAGAGGATGCCGAACGCCGCCATCAGGCCGCCACCGCCCAGATCGGCGATCTGCCCGGCGGCCTGCACCGGCGGGCCGCCCGCCTCCCCGGTCAGCCCGAGCAGGCCGATCAGCCCCAGGTAGTTCATGTCGTGGCCCGAGCGATCGCGCATCGGCCCGTCCTGGCCGTAGCCGCTGATCGCGCAGTAGACGATCCCCGGGTTGACGGCCCGCATCGCCTCGTAGCCGACGCCGAGGCGGTCCAGGACGCCGGGCCGGAACGACTCGAGCACGACGTCCGCCTGGGCGACGAGCCGCAGCAGCACCTCGCGCCCGGCCTGCTCCTTGAGGTTGATGCGCACCGAGGTCTTGTTGCGGTTCAGCGAGAGGAACAGCGACCCCTTCGCCGTGTCCTCGGCGCCCTCGTAGTAGGGCGGCGACCAGCGCACGTAGTCGCCCATCCCGAGGTCCTCGACCTTGACGACGTCGGCGCCGAAGTCGGCGAGCAGCAACGAGCAGAACCCGCCCGGGAGCAGGCGGGAGAGGTCGAGGACGCGGATGCCCTCAAGCGGGAGGCTCATGGTCGTGTCTCCTGGCGGTCGTGGCGGGGAATCAGGCTGTGGTGCGCTTGGCCACACCGAGGATCTCGCGCGCCTGGGCGACGGTGGCGGGTGTGCGGCCGATGTCCTGCGTCATCTGCCGGGCCTTGGCGACGAGCTCGCCGTTCGAGCGCGCCATCGTGCCGTCGGGCAGGTAGAGGTTGTCCTCGAGTCCGACGCGGATCGACCCGCCGAGCGTCAGCGCGGCGGCGATCAGCATCCACTGCGTGCGCGAGATGCCGACGACGCCCCAGTGGCTGCCGGCCGGGATGTTGTCGGCCATCAGCGCGAGATTGCGCGCCGTGGGCGGGATGCCCCCGACCACGCCCATCACGCAGTCCACGTGCAGCGGGGTCCTCAGCACGCCCATGTCGATCAGCGGCGCGAGGCTCCCGACGTGCCCGACGTCGAAGCACTCGTGCTCGGGCCTGATGCCGAGCTCGTTCATCGCGGTGAGGAACTCGATGATCTCCGTGAACGGGTTCGTGAAGACCATGTCGAAGACGAACTCGCGCCGCGAGTGCGAGTACTTGGCGTAGTTCATCGAGCCCATGTTCAGCGCGGCGACGTCGGGGCGCAGCGCACGCAGGTAGGCCAGGCGCTTCTCGACGGGGACGCCGATCGTCCCGGTCGAGTAGTTGATGATCACGTCGTCGACCTCGGCGTTGATCGCCTCGGTGATCGCCTGGAAGTCCTCGATCTCGTACGACGGCGTGCCGTCGGGCCGCCGGGCATGGATGTGGATCATCACGCCCCCCTCGTCGACGATCCGGCGCGCCTCGGCCGCGTACTCCTCCGGCGTGTAGGGGATCGCCGGGCATTGCTCGCGGTTGGCGATCGCGCCGGAGATGGCGCAGGTGATGATGACCGGGTGCTCGAGGCTCACGCTGGGGGGGCTCCGTGGGAAGTGGGACGTGCCACTTCCCACTCTGACGATCGCCCCGCGCCCGGTCAAGCGCGGGCGCCGGACGGCAGGCCGCAGGCCGGCGCCGGGCCCCGCGAGGCGATGCTCAGGCGCCCATGACCGGGAAGCCGTAGTCGGTTCCCGACGCGCGCTGCGGCCAGCGCTCGGTGACGACCTTGCCGCGGGTGTAGAACAGGACGCCCTCACGGCCGTGGACGTGCAGGTCGCCGAACAGGGAGTTCTTCCAGCCGCCGAACGAGTAGTAGGCCATCGGCACCGGGATGGGGACGTTGATCCCGATCATGCCCGCGGTCGCGCGGTGGCGGAACTCGCGCGCCGCGCCGCCGTCGGAGGTGAAGATCGCGGCGCCGTTGCCGTACTCGTTCGCGTTGACGAGGTCGAGCGCCTCGTCGAACGAGGCGGCCCGCAGGAGCACGAGCAGCGGCCCGAAGACCTCCTCGCGATAGACGCTCATCGCGGGGGTGACGCGGTCCAGCACGCTCGGTCCGACGAAGAACCCGTCCGGGTGATCGGCGACCTCGAGTGCCCGCCCGTCGAGCAGCACGTCCGCGCCCTCGTCGGCGCCGCGTCCGACGTAGTCCGCGACCCGCTCCCGCGCCTGCGCGGTGATGACCGGGCCCATCTCGCTCCGCGCGTCCGCGCCGGGCCCGACGGTCATCGCGCGGGCGCGCTCGACGACCGCCGCGGCGAGCCGCTCGGCCGTGTCGTCTCCGACGGTGACGACCGCCGAGATCGCCATGCAGCGCTGGCCCGCGCTCCCGAAGGCGGCCGAGGCGATCGCGTCGGCGGCGACGTCGAGGTCGGCGTCGGGCAGCACGATCGCGTGGTTCTTCGCTCCGCCGAGCGCCTGCGCGCGTTTGCCGTGCGCGGTCGCCGTCTCGTAGATGTACTTCGCGACCGGCGTCGAGCCGACGAATGAGACGGCGTCCACCTCGGGGTGGGTCAGCAGCGCGTCGACGGCGACCTTGTCGCCCTGCACGACACTGAAGACGCCGGCCGGCAGGCCGGCCTCGGCCAGGAGCTCAGCCATGAAGATCGCCGCCGACGGGTCCTTCTCGCTGGGCTTGAGCAGGAACGCGTTGCCGCAGGCGATCGCGATCGGGTACATCCACATCGGGACCATCGACGGGAAGTTGAACGGCGTGATCCCCGCGACGACGCCGAGCGGCTGGCGGAAGCTCGAGGAGTCGACGCGCGTGGAGATCTGCTCGGAGGCCTCGCCCTTCATGAGGTGCGCGACGCCACAGGCGAACTCGACGACCTCCAGGCCACGCTGCACCTCGCCCCGCGCGTCGTCGAGCGTCTTCCCGTGCTCGGAGGTGACGATCCGCGCGAGGTCGTCACGGCGCGCGGTGAGCAGTTCGCGGTAGCGGAAGAGCACCGTCGTGCGCCTGGACAGCGAGGCCGCGCTCCAGCCGGCGAACGCCTCGCGCGCGGCGCGCACGGCGCGGTCGACGTCGGCCTCGGAGGCGAACGCGACGCGCTTGGTGACCTGGCCGGTCGCGGGGTCGTGGACGTCGCCGAACCGCTCGGCCGTGGTGTCGGATGCACCGCCGATCCAGTGGCCGATGGTCTTCAGGTCCGTGCCGGTCAGCGTCATGGTCCACCCAGAGTACGCCGGTGCGGCCCGTCCGGAAGGAGCATCCCGTGCCGGCGCATGCTCCGCCGCGGCGCGTCCCGACCGCGCCGGTCGTCACGATCGGTCGATGCCTCCCGTCCGCACCGCACTGCTCGTGCTGCTCGTCGCCACCTCGCTGGGGGCCGCGCAGGTCGCGCGGGCCGACACCTACGCCACGACGTTCGAGTCCGGTTTCACGACCGGCGACATCGGCGGCCAGCAGGGCTGGCAGAAGTCCGGCGCCTACGACGTCGCGATCGCGGACGACGGCGCATTCGTGCTGCCGCTCCAGGCGCCCGCCGCCTTCGGGACGCGGAGCCTGCGGGTCTCCAACGCCGTCACGAGCGGCTCCTTCGGGGACCAGACGTTCTCGCCGTCGCTCGCCGAGCCGGCGGGCGAGACGACGTCGGTCGGCGGCGGGCAGGCGAGCGAGTCCGCGCCGCGTCACAACCGCTTCGAGCTCTCGTTCACCTTCGCCTCCGCCCAGCCCGGCGCCGAGCAGAGCGGGCTGGCGACGACCCTCAGCCCGGATCGCGGTGACGGCGCGCGGATGAGCTTCCTGCGACTGCGCGACACGCCGACGGGTCTGGCGGTGGACTTCATCGACACCCCTGACCCGTCGGTCGAGCTCTCCGGCGGCCAGTACCACGTGAACTTCGTCCAGCAGACCGTGCGCAACCTCGACCGCACGGTCGCCCACAACGTCAGGCTCGTCCTGTGGTTCGTCGAGGGCGCCGACAACGACGTCGCCCAGCTGTACGTCGACGACATGACGACTCCGAAGCTCGTCGGCACCACCTGGGAGAACTACGACCGCAACGACGACGAGGCCTCGGGCGGCGGGAACCTCGTGCCGCTCACCGACGATCTGCTGATCCGCGCGTCGAGCACCGCGCAGCCGACCCTCACCGGGCGGGGCTTCCTGCTGGACGACCTGTCGATCTCCTCGTCGACGGCGACAGCGCCGCCGGATCCCGAGCTCGGGCCGACGGGTGCGACCGGAGCCACCGGTGCGAACGGCACGAACGGCACGAACGGCATGTCGGGCACGACGGGCGCCGCCGGGCCTGCGGGACCGGCGGGACCGGCGGGGACACCGGGCGCGTCAGCCGGCACGGAGGCCGCCGGCGCCGCGTCGGGCAGCCCGGTGCGCATCGCCGGCGTGCGGATCGTGCGCGGCACGCTGCGCGTCCGGCTCAGCTGCCCGAAGGCCGCGGGACTCTGCGACGGCCGGGTGCGCGTGCGCACGAAGCGGGGCACACTGCTCGGCACGCCGCTGTTCGACGCCGACGGCGGCCAGACCGTGACCGCGAAGCTGCGCCTGTCGCGCGCCGCGCTCGCGCTCGCCGGCACGAACGGCGCCGCGCTGCGACTCGTGGCCATCTCACGCAACCAGCGCGGCATCGCCGCGCGCACGGTACGCCGGCCCGTGTGACCCCTCCGGGCAGCCGGGATCTAGTCTGCCGGCATGACCGACCCCGCAGCCTTCGAGCACATCAGCTACGACGTCGCCGATCGCGTCGCGACGATCACCCTCGACCGGCCCGAGAAGCTCAACGCCTTCACCGCGACGATGATGTTCGAGCTGCTGGCGGCGTTCGACCTCGTCGACGGCGACGACGAGGTCCGCGCGGTCGTCGTCACCGGCCGCGGGCGCGGGTTCTGCGCCGGCGCGGACCTCTCCGGCGGCGCTGAGACCTTCGGCTACGCCGCCGACGCGCAGGACGTCCATCGCGACGGCGGCGGGCTCGTCACGCTGCGCATCTTCGAGTGCCTGAAGCCGGTGATCGGCGCGATCAACGGCCCCGCCGTCGGGGTCGGCGTGACGATGCAGCTGCCGATGGACATCCGGCTCGCGTCGACCGACGCGCGCTTCGGCCTCGTGTTCGCGCGCCGCGGCATCGTCCCGGAGGCGGCCTCGAGCTGGTTCCTGCCGCGCATCGTCGGGATCAGCCGCGCGCTGGAGTGGACGATGACGGGACGGGTGTTCGACGCCGCCGAGGCGCTCGCGGGCGGGCTGGTGCGCAGCGTCCACGAGCCTGACGAGCTGCTGCCCGCGGCCTACGCGCTGGCGGCCGAGATCGCCGACACGACCGCCCCGGTCTCGATCGCGCTCACCCGCCAGATGCTCTGGCGGATGGCCGGCGCCGACCACCCGATGGAGGCGCACAAGGTCGACTCCCGCGGCATCGCCTCGCGCGGCGCCTCGCCGGACGCCGTCGAGGGCGTCATGTCGTTCCTGGAGAAGCGCCCGGCGAGCTTCCCGCTGCGCGTGAGCACGGACATGCCCGACTTCTTCCCGTGGTGGGAGGAGCGTCCGTTCCGCTGATCACGTCTCGGGCGCCGGCACGGGACCGGGCGGCACGGTGCGGAACGGGCCGCCGCCGTATCCGTACAGCTCGGGCGAGGGGATGAACTGCTCGGGGTAGCCGTACATCCCGTGCTCGCTGATGTCGAGGCCCTCC
The DNA here is from genome assembly GCA_017882425.1 of Solirubrobacteraceae bacterium. GTDB lineage: Bacteria > Actinomycetota > Thermoleophilia > Solirubrobacterales > Solirubrobacteraceae > F1-60-MAGs163. The sequence goes on along the minus strand of JADGPM010000210.1, from coordinate 4,374 downwards.
TCCTCCTCACGCTGCGTCACGCGCAGCCCGTAGGTCTTCGCGATGAGCCAGAACGCGGCGTGCGAGACGCCGAAGACGAACACGAAGACGACGACGATGCCGATGGCCTGGCTGAGCAGCTGCGCGAGCGAGCCGGTGTAGAACAACCCGCCGTGACTCCCCGGCAGGTTGTGCTGCGCGAGCCGCGGCGCGGCGAACAGGCCGCATGCGAGCGCACCCCACGCCCCGCAGATCCCGTGCGCCGCGAGCGCGCCGACCGGGTCGTCGATGTGCCGGTCGATGGCGAAGATCGCCAGCACCACGATCACGCCGGCGATCGCCCCGATGATCGGTGCCGCCCAGACGTCGATGTAGCCGGCGGGCCCGGTGATGGCCACGAGCCCTGCGATCGCGCCGTTGCCCGACATCCCGATGTCGATCGTCCTCGTCCTGAGCCACATCGTGAGCACGGCCGCCAGCACGCCGGCGCAGCCTGCGAGCTGCGTGATCACGACGATCTCCGGGAAGCGGCCGTCGAGTGCGTTCAGCGTCGAGCCGGGGTTGAAGCCGAACCACCCGAGCCACAGGATCAGCACGCCGAGCCCGAACAGCGGCATGTTGTGCCCCGGGATCGCGTGCGCACGCCCCTCGGCGTCGTACTTGCCCTTGCGGGGCCCGAGCAGCAGCAGCACCGCCAGTCCCGCCGCCGCACCGGTCACGTCGACGACGATCGACCCCGCGAAGTCCTGCACGTGCACGGAGCGCGCGAGCCAGCCGCCGCCGAAGATCCAGTGCGCGACGACCGGGTAGATCAGCGCGGAGAAGATCACGGCGAAGATCACGTAGACCCCGAACTTGATGCGCTCGAGCGTCGTGCCCCAGACGATCGCGAGCGCCACCGCGCAGAAGACGAACTCGAAGAACCACAGCGTCTCGGCGGTGACCCCCATCCGCACGCTGGGGAAGGCGAGCGGGATGGCGGCCGCCGAGTGCGAGCCGCCGATGAAGAAGCCGCTCGTGCCGAGCAGCCAGCCGCTCCCGCCGAAGGCGAACGCGAATCCGACCGCCCAGAACACGAGGCCGCAGATCGCGAAGTTGATCAGCACCTTCGCCACGACCGAGCCGGCGTTCTTCCCGCGCACGAAGCCGATCTCGAGCATCGCGAAGCCGGCCTGCATGAACATGACGAGGATCCCGGCGATGATCACCCACGCCGAGTTGATGCCGATCTGCTGCGGGAGATGCCCCGCGAAGCCGATGCGGTCGATCTCGCTGTCGGCGAGCGCCGCCGGCGCGAGGATCAGTAGGCCGAGCAGCGCGCAGGGCAGCGCGCGGCGCAGGATGCTGCGGGTCATGTCGTCTCCTCCTCCGCGAGGGCCGGGGACGAGGCCCTCGAACGCGCCACAACCTAATGGCTGGTGCACGGACTAGGCTGCCCGCCATGTGTCGCCTCTTCGCCCGCATCTCGGCGCACCCCTATCCCGCCACGTTCGGCTTCCTGGAGACCGACGACAGCCTCGCCGAGCAGAGCCGCCGCGAGCCTGACGGCTACGGCATCGGGACGTTCTCCGAGCACGGCCGTGCCGAGGTGGTCCGGCGCGCGAGGGCCGCGTATCTCGACCGGCGCTTCGCCCAGGAGGCCCACGAGCTGCGCTCGCGGATCTTCGTCGCACACATCCGCTTCGCGACCAACGGCGAGGACCTGGAGCGCAACACGCACCCCTTCGTCCAGCATGACCGGATCTTCGCCCACAACGGCGTGGTCCACGGGCTCGACGAGCTCGAGGCGCGCCTGCGCCCGGAATACCGGGCACTCGTCACCGGCGAGACCGACTCCGAGCGCGTCTTCGCGCTGATCACGCAGGAGATCGACGACCACGGTGGCGACGTCACCGCCGGCCTGGTCGCGGCCACCACGTGGATCGCGCGCGAGCTGCCGCTCTACGCGCAGAACATCCTGCTCGCGACGGCCGACGAGCTGTGGGCGCTGCGCTATCCGGACACGCACGACCTGCTCTGGTTCGACGAACGCAGGGTCCACCTCCCGACGCACCAGGATCGCCGGCACCGGCTGCGCTTCGGCGTCGACCTTCCCGCGCCGGGCATCGCCGTCGCCAGCGAGCACATGGGCGGCGCGCCCGGGAATCCGCTCCAGCCCGGCGAGCTGCTGCACGTGGGCATCGACCTCGAGCCGCACGTGACGACCATCCTGCCGGACCCGCCGGCGCACCAGCTGACGCTCGCCGACCTCGACGTGCGCGCCGTCGCGGCGCAGAACGAGAAGTAGCGCAGGTCCTAGACCGGCACGACGCCCGAGCGCTTCCACGGGCGCTCGACGCGCTTGCCCTCGGCCATCTCGAGGGCACGGCAGATCACGGGGCGCGTCTCGCGCGGGTCGATGACGTCGTCGATCATGCCGTTGCGCGCGGCGATGTAGACGTCGATGATCCTGCGGTAGGCCTCGATCAGCTCCTGCTTCTTGGCTGCCGGGTCATCCGCCTCCTCGACCTGGCGGCGCATCACGATCTCGACGGCGCCCTCGGCGCCCATCACGCTGATCTCCGCGCTCGGCCAGGCGACGATGAGGTCCGGCTCGTAGGCGCGGCCGTTCATGACGTAGTAGCCCGCGCCGTAGGCCTTGCGCAGCACGACGGTGACCTTCGGGACGGTCGCATTCGAGACGGCGTAGAGCATCTTCGCCCCGTGGCGGATGATGCCCGCCTCCTCGACCTTCGAGCCGACCATGAACCCCGGCACGTCCATCAGGAAGACGAGCGGGATCCCGTAGGCGTTGCACAGGTTGACGAACCGCGCGGCCTTGTCTGCGGAGTCGTTGTCGAGGATCCCGCCGAGCTGGCGCGGCTGGTTGGCGACGATCCCCGCCGGGCGCCCGCCGAAGCGCGCGAAGCACGTGATGATCGTCTTGGCGAACTGCGGCTTCATGTCGAAGTACTCGCCGTCGTCCACGATCCGGCGGATCACCTCGTACATGTCGTAGGGCTTGCGGTTGGACTCGGGCAGCACGTCGAGCAGCCCCTCGTCCTGGCGGTCGACGGGGTCGTCCGTCGGGCGGATCGGCGGCGGCTGCTCGCAGTTGCTCGGCATGTACGACAGGTACTGGCGGATGCGCTCGATGCACTCCTCGTCCGAGCCGACCTCGAGGTCGCCGACGCCGGACTTGCGGCAGTGCACGCGCGAGCCGCCGAGCTCCTCCTGCGTCACCTCCTCGCCGACCGCGGCGCGCACGAGATGCGGGCCCGCGAGCGCCATCGAGCCGCGGCCCTTGACCATCGGGACGAAGTCGGCCAGTCCCGGGATGTACGCGGTGCCCGCGGCGCACGGGCCCATCAGCGCGGCGACCTGCGGGATGACGCCGCTCATGATCACCTCTTCGCGGAAGAGGTGACCCGAGCCGGCGAACAGCGAGCCGACGGCCTCCTGGATGCGCGCCCCGGCGGAGTCCAGCAGCCAGACGAACGGCATGCGCTTGGTCAGTGCGAGCTCGCGCAGCCGCGCGACCTTGATCTCGCCGGTCATGCCCATCGAGCCGGCCATGACCGTGAAGTCGTATGCGCAGACCGCGACGAGGCGCCCGTCGACCTTCCCGTAGCCGGTGATCACGCCGTCGGCCGGCGCGTCCTTGTCCTCCAGCCCGCGGACCGAGTAGTGGATCCCGGCGTGGATCCCCAGCTCGCTGAACGTCCCCTCGTCGACGAGCAGCGCGATCCGCTCACGCGCCGTGAGCTTCTCGGCGGCGTGCTGTCGCGCGATCCGCTCCTCGCCCCCGCCGAGCGCGGCGTGCGCGCGGCGCGCGTGCAGCTCCTCGACGAGCGGGCGCAGGATGCTCGGGGCGGTGGCGTCGGGCGTGCTCATGGGAGTGGAACGTACTACTGCCTACTCCGGCCCACTCCGCCCGGGGAGCACCGCGGCGACGACCGGCGCCACGGTCTGCGCCGCCGGGACGCTCGGGCAGCCGGTGACCTCGATCCCGATCACCGTCGCCGCGCGAGCGACGTCCGCGAGCATCCGCGTCAGGCCCGCGGCGCTGAAGCCGCCGGGCGCCGGGAACGCCATGCCCGGCATGACGCTCGGGTCCAGGACGTCGACGTCGAGGTGGACGAACACCTCACGGCCGGCCAGTGCGTCGGCCAGGCGGCTGGGGCGCTCGATGACCGAGACGCCGTGCGTCTCGAGCAGCACGCGCTCGCCGCCGTCGATGTCGCGCACGCCGCACATCACGACGCGCGAGGGGTCGAGCGGGGGCGCGTCGAAGCCGGCGTCCCAGACGCCGCAGGCGCCGGCCAGGCACATGCCGCCCAGGAAGCGCGAGGGCGTCGTGCGGGGCGAGTTGAAGTCCCCGTGGGCGTCGAGCCACAGCACGAACGCGTCGGGCCG
>JADGPM010000209.1 GCA_017882425.1 Solirubrobacteraceae bacterium | reverse complement strand
GCCATGATGGACTCGGTGCCGGTCGTGTTCATCACCGGACAGGTGCGCACCGAACTGCTCGGCACCGACGGCTTTCAGGAGGCCGACACGATCGGGATCACCATGCCGGTCGTCAAGCATTCGTTCATGATCCAACACCCGCAGGAGGTCCCCAGAGCGATCCACGAGGCCTTCCATATCGCGCGCACCGGGCGACCGGGGCCGGTGCTCATCGACCTTCCTCTCGACCTGTCGCGCGCGGAGATCGACTATGAGCCCGTGACCGACGTGCAGCTGCCGGGCTACCAGCCGCGGCTCGAGGGCAACCAGAAGCAGGTCCGTCAGGCGGCCAAGGCGCTCGCGGCGGCCCAGCGCCCGGTGATCTACGCCGGTGGCGGCGTGGTCAACTCGAACGCCTCGCAGGAGCTCATCGACTTTGCGACCTCGGACCGCTTTCCGGTGACCTGCACGCTGATGGGGCTGGGCGCGTTTCCCGCGCCCCACGAGCAGTGGCTGGGGATGCTGGGAATGCACGGCACGAGAGCCGCGAACTACGCGATGGACGAGGCCGACCTGATCTGCGCGGTGGGCGCGCGGTTCGACGACCGCATCACGGGGAAGCTCAGCGAGTTCGCGCCGCGCGCGAAGTTCATCCACATCGACGTCGATCCCGCCGAGATCTCGAAGAACATCCCGGCGCACATCCCGATCGTCGGCGACGCGAAGCACATCCTCGCCAAGCTCGTGATCGAGTACCGCTCGCTGCAGGCCGATTCCTCGCGCCTGGAGGAGTGGTGGGCGCGCATCGACGGATGGCGCGAGCGCCATCCGCTGGGCTACGCGGACTCTGCGGACAGCGAGATCCGCCCGCAGTACATGATCCAGGCGCTCTACGAGGCCACCGGCGGCGAGGCGATCGTCTGCTCGGACGTCGGCCAGCACCAGATGTGGACGGCGCAGTACTACCACTTCCAGCAGCCGCGCCGGTGGATCAACAGCGGTGGCCTGGGGACGATGGGTTTCGGCCTGCCGGCCGCGATGGGCGCCAAGGTGGGCTGCCCGGACGCGCAGGTCGTCTGCGTCTCCGGCGACGGCTCGGTCCAGATGAACATGCAGGAGCTCGCGACGTGCTCCCAGGAGGGCATCGCGATCAAGGTGTTCATCATGAACAACGGCTACCTGGGCATGGTCCGCCAGTGGCAGGAGCTCTTCTGGGACCGGCGCTACTCGAACGTCGACATGGGCAGCTTCCCGGACTTCGTGAAGCTCGCCGACGCCTACGGCGCGACCGGCATGCGGTTCACCGACAAGCACACGCTCGTCGACGACATGCGCGAGGCGCTCGCCACCGAGGGCCCCGTCCTGGTCGACGTGCGCGTCACCCAGGAGGAGAACGTGTACCCGATGATCTCGCCCGGCCAGGCCGCGCGCGACATGGTGGGATAGACATGTCCCTCTCACGACCCCCGCACACGCGCATGACACGCACGAGCTTCGCTGGATCATCGTCCTCGGGTTCGCGTGTGCTGCCGGCACACGCCTCACCCTGCGTCCTCGACCAGCTCGCCCCTGCGCGCCCCCGCGCGCACGCGGGCCGCGAAAGGAACATGTAGGCCATGGGTGAACCAGGGACCAAGGAGCTGCTGAGCCTCGAGGAGCTCGAGGCGACCGCCGGTGCGCGCACCGGTCGCAAGCACATCCTCTCCATCCTCGTGGAGAACAAGCCGGGCGTCCTGACCCGGATCTCCGGGCTGTTCGCGCGGCGCGGATTCAACATCGACACGCTCACGGTCGGCCCGACGGACGACGAGGCCTACTCGCGCATCACGTTGACGCTCGACGGGGCGCTGCACCCGATCGATCAGGTCACCAAGCAGCTGCACAAGCTCATCAACGTGCTGAAGATCCGCGACCTCGAGCCCGAGGAGACGGTGGCGCGCGAGCTGGCGCTGTTCAAGCTGGCGGTCGACGGCACCCAGCGCGCCGAGGTCATGCAGGTCGCGGAGATCTTCCGCGGCAAGGTCGTCGACGTCAGCCGGCGCTCGATCATCGTCGAGGTCACCGGCACGACGGAGAAGATCGAGGCCTTCGAGCGCATGGTGCGCCCGTTCGGCCTGATCGAGATGATCCGCACCGGCGAGATCGCCATCAACCGGGGCCGCGCCGAGACCTGATCCCGCGTCGCTCGTATCCTCGAGAGACGATGCCGGCCGCGATCACGACCGACGCCCAGGGCGCCTTCGCACTCGATGCGGCGGCGTGCGGGCGCCTGCGCGCGCACGTCGAGACGGCGGCGCGCCGGGCGCGCCGCGGCGGCGCCGGCGTCCTGGCGACCGTCACGGTCCCGCTGCCGCGCTGGGCCGACCCGACGGCGATCGTCGGGGCCTCGCGCCAGGGCGACGAGCCGTGGTTCGCCTTCGAGCAGCCGGCGCGCGACGGGTTCGCCCTGGCGAGCCTCGGCTGCGCCGTCGCCCTCGAAGCTCAGGGTGAGGAGCGCTTTGCGGCCATCGGCGCGCGCTGGCGCGAGCTCGCCTCGCGGGCGGTGGGCGATGCGGCCGACCTGCCGCGCGGCTCGGGCCCGGTGGCCGTGGGTGGGTTCGCCTTCGCGCCGGACGGCGGCCGGGCGCCACATTGGGGCGGGTTCGCGCCGGCGTCGCTGCACGTGCCCCAGGTCGCGCTCGCGCGCCGCGGCGAGGAGGTGCGGCTGACGCTCGCGGCGATCGTCCAGCCCGACGACGACGCGGAGGCCGTCTGCGGGGTCCTCGTGCAGCGCGCCGAACAGCTCGTGCAGCGCCCGCTGCCGCTGCTGGACCCCGATCCCACGGCGCGCCATCGTGTCGTCAGCGCGATGCCGCCCGAGCACTACGCCGGCGCGGTGGCCCGGGCCGTCGAGCGCATCCGCGCCGGGGACCTGGAGAAGATCGTCCTGGCGCGTGAGGTGCAGGTGCATGCGCCGGGGCCGCACGACGCCGCGGCCGTGCTGGGCGTGCTGCGCGAGGCATTCCGGGAGTGCCACGTCTTCTGCGTCGGGCGTGGCGCCGACGCGTTCATCGCCGCCAGCCCCGAGCTGCTGGTGCGCCGCGACGGCCTGCGGGCCGGCACGCTCGCGCTCGCGGGTTCGACGCGGCGCAGCGCCGATCCCGCCGTCGACGCCCACCTGGGCGAACAGCTGCTGCGCTCGGCGAAGGACCGCGAGGAGCAGGCGATCGTGACGCGCCGGATCGTGCGCGCGCTGCGCCCGTACAGCCTCTGGGTCACGGTCGCCGACGAGCCCGTGCTTGCGCAGATCGCGAACATCCAGCATCTTGCGACGCCGATCCGCGCGCAGCTGCGCGAGCCCGTGAGCGTCATCGACCTGGCCGGCGCGCTGCATCCGACGCCGGCCGTCGGCGGCGAGCCGCTCGAGGTCGCAGCACCGCTGATCCCGGCGCTCGAGGGGCTCGACCGCGGCTGGTACGCCGGGCCGGTGGGATGGGTGGACGAGCACGAGGACGGCGAGTTCTGCGTCGCGCTGCGCTCCGCGCTGCTCTCGGGGAACGTCGCGCGCTGCTACGCCGGGGTCGGCGTGGTGCGCGACAGCGACCCCGAAGCCGAGCTCGCCGAGACCGAGATGAAGCTCGGCGCGCTGCTGCCGGTGCTCGCCGGCTGAGCCTCAGGCACCCGCGGCAGGGCGCCGGTACAGGATGTGCGGCAGGCCGCGGTGCACCACCTCGAGCTCGGGACGCAGGCCGAGCTTCTCCATCACGCGCCGCGAGCGGACGTTGTCGCGCAGCGTGAATGAGACGACGCCGCGCACGGCGAGCGGCCCGTCGGCCACCGCCAGCGCCGCCGCGCCGAGCTCGGTCGCCAGGCCCTGACCCCAGCGCTCGCGAACGATCGCCCAGCCCACCTCGACCTCCGCGCGGCCGTCGACGACAGTCATCGACAGTCCGCCGCGCCCGACGAGCCGGCCGTGCGCGCGGTCGCGCGCGATCCACAGGCCGAACCCGTGCGCGGCCCAGTGCCCGCTCCAGCGATCGAGCGCGCCGAGCGCCGCCACGGGATCGAGCGTCCCCCCGAGCCATCGGCCCACGCTTGGATCGCCGAGCAGGCCGGCGATCTCCTCCCGGTCCCCGGGGCCGGGGGCGCTGAGGACCATGCGCTCGGTCTCCACGCGGCGCGGCGCGGCCGGCGGCGGGGTGACGAGCGCGCCGGGGCCGCTCATGCGCCCTGCGCCAGCGCCGCGCCGACGGCGTCCCAGACGCGGCGGTGCAGCGCCACGTTCTCGGTGCGGTCGGTGCGGGCGTGGATGAGCTGCGTCCCTGCGGTGGAGACGCCGTAGCCGAGCGCCGCGCGCAGCCCGGCGAGATCCTCGACCTCGAGGTGGTGCAGACCGAAGGCGGTCGCCAGGCCGGCGACATCGACGTCCGTCGGCGTCGCGACGTGCGTCTCGAAGGCGTCCCGCTCACCGGCGACGGGCAGGAACTCGAAGATCCCGCCGCCGCCGTTGTCGACCAGGACGATCGTCAGCGGAACGCCCAGGCGCCGGGCGGTGACGAGCGATCCGACGTCGTGGGCCAGCGCGACGTCGCCGATCAGCAGCACCACGGGGCCGTCGCCGGCGGCGGCGACGCCGTAGGCGGTCGCGATCGTCCCGTCGATCCCGTTGGCGCCGCGGTTCGACACCACGCGCGGGGCGTCGGCGCGCGGTCCGGCGAACGTCTCGAGGTCGCGCACCGGCATCGACGAGGCGACGACGAGCGTCGCGTCGTGCGGGAGCGCCGCGGCGACCTCGGCGGCGATGCGCGGCTCGCTCAGCTCGTCGCCCAGCACGTCCGCGATCGCCGCACCGGCGCGCAGGTCTGCCGACCGCCAGGCGGCGGCCCACCCCGCGTCCGGTGCACCCGCGGTGCTCGCGAGCGCCGCGAGCATCGTGGCGGGCTCGTCGGAGAGCACGAGGTCGCAGACGTGCGCCGGGTCCTCCCATGCGCGCTCGGGATCGAGCAGGACCTGGACGGCCTCGAGACCCGCGAGCCACTGGCGCAGCGGCTTGGAGGTCGGCAGGTCCCCGATGCGCAGCACCGCGGCGGGCCGCGCGGCGCCGGCGAATGCCGGGACCCGCAGCAGGGCGTCGTAGTGGGCGACGGCGCCCGCTGCGCCGTGCACGCCCGACAGGGGGTCGGCGAGCAGCGGCCAGCCGGTCGCGGCGCTGAACGCGGCGGCGGCCCGGGCGAGCGCCGCCGGCGGGCTGCCGCCCGCGCGCGGCTCGTTGCGCCCCAGCACCACGACCCCGCGACCGGCCGCCGCGACGATCGGCTCGAGGACGCGCGCGCCCGCCGCGGCGTCGGACGTTCGCGGTGCCCGCGCGACCCACGGGCGGCCACCGGGGCGCCCGCCGCCCCCGGGCTCGTCGGCGGGCAGCGGCGCGTCGAGGGTCAGCGGCTCGCGCAGCGGGAAATTGAGATGCACCGGGCCCGGCCGCTCGCCCAGTGCCGTCCAGACCGCGCGGCAGGCGAGCGCGCGGATCCAGTGCAGCGTCTGCGGGGTCGCATCGCGGACGCCGACCTCCGCGAACAGCGAGACGGCGTCACCGTAGAGCTTGACCTGGTCGATCGTCTGGCCGGCGCCCGTGTCGCGCAGCTCGGGCGGCCGGTCGGCCGTGAGCACGATCAGCGGGACCCGCGCCTCGCGCGCCTCGATCACGGCCGGCAGGTAGTTCGCGGCGGCCGTTCCCGAGGTGCACGCGAGCACCGCGGGCCGGCCGGTCGCCTTGGCCATGCCGAGCGCGAAGAAGCCCGCCGAGCGCTCGTCGATCTGCGAATGGCACGGGAAGCCGCCGTCGCGCACGAGCGAGAGGAGCAACGGCGTCGAGCGCGAGCCCGGCGACGTCACGGCACCGGCGATCCCGCAGCGCCCGAGCTCGTCGCAGAACGCGCGCAGCAGCAGGTACATGTCGGTCGTGGCGGTCATGATGGTCCGATGGCGGAGACGGTCGTCCTCCTGCATGGGTTTGCGGGCACCCATCGCGCCTGGGACGGCGTCGTCGATGCACTCGGCGCGCAACGCTACATCGCGGCGGCTGTGGACCTGCGTGGCCATGGGTCCGCGGCGGCGCGGCGCCCGATCTCCTTCGAGGCATGCACAGCGGACGTCCTGGCGCTCGCGCCCGAGCGCTTCGCGCTGTGCGGCTACTCGCTCGGCGGGCGCGTCGCGCTGCACGTCGCACTCGCCGCGCCCGAACGGGTGACGCGGCTCGTCCTCGTCGCGACGACGGCGGGGATCGAGGACGCCGGCGAGCGCGCCGAGCGTCGTGCGGCGGATCTGGCGCTGGCGGACGCGGTGGAGGCCGGCACGATCGAGGACTTCGTGACGCGCTGGAGCGCCCAGCCCCTGTTCGCGGCCGACCCGCCGGGCATCGCGGGCATCTGGCAGGAGGACATGCGCCGCAACGATCCCGTCGCCCTGGCGGCCGTGCTGCGCGGCATCGGCACCGGCGCGATGCAGCCGCTCTGGGGCCGGCTGGGGGACCTCACGATGCCGGCGACGGTTCTGGCCGGCGCCCGCGACGCGAAGTTCGTGGCACTGGCCGAGCGCCTGACCGCTGCGCTTCCGGCCGCGCGGCTCGTGGTCGTCCCCGGCGCGGGGCATGGGCTGCCGCGCGAGGCGCCGGGCGCCGTCGCCGACGCGCTCAGGGCAGCGGGCTGACGCCGAGGCCGGGCCCGGTGGGCACGGCGATGACGCCCTCGACAGGCGAGAGGCGACTGCTGTCGACACCGAGGAACATCCCGAGCGTCGCCAGGCCGCACGGCAGCTCCACGCGCAGCGCGGCGGCACAGTGCAGCGCGGCGGCGATGCCCAGCGGGCCGTCGAACGTCGACGCGAGGTACGCCTCGGCACCGGTGGCGCGCACCAGCGCCGCCTGCGCGAGCAGCCCTGAGATCCCGCCGGCGCGCGAGATCTTCAGACAGACGGCGTCGGTCGCGCCCGAGGCGATCGCGCCGGGCTCGGCGGTCGTCTCGTCCATCGCGACGCGTGTGGCGACGCGCCGGCGCACCTGGCGCAGCGCGTCGATGCCGTGGACGGGCTCCTCGACGAGCTCCAGGCCGGCCGGGGCCAGGGCGTCGATCGCACGGACCGCGGCCTCGACGTCCCAGGCGCCGTTGGCGTCGAGCCGCAGCGCCAGCTCCGGGCCGGCGGCGGCGCGCACGGCGGCGACGCGGCCGGCGTCGTCGCCGATCCCGACCTTGAGCTTGACGCAGCGGAAGCCCTGCGCGGCCGCGCGCGAGGCCTGCACCGCAGCGGTGGCGCGATCCTCGGCGCCGATCGTCATGTTCACCGGGATCTCGCTGAGCAGCTCGTCGGCGAGCAGCGCGGCGACGGGCCGGCCGGCACGCTGCCCCGCGAGGTCCCAGAGCGCGAGGTCGACGGCTGCGAGCGCCTGCGGGAGCGGGTCGGCGGCGCGGCACCCGTCGAGGATCGCGGCCCCGGGCGAGCCACCGGAGCGGGGAGGGGTCCCCAGCACCGGCAGGTAGGCCTCGAGCGCGTGCCGGCAGCGCTCCAGCGTGACGCCGTCGTAGGGCTCGAGCGGCGCGGCCTCGCCCCAGCCGACGTTGCCCTGGGAGTCCTCGAGGCGCAGCTGCAGGATCGCGCGCTCGTGCACGTTCCCGAACGCCGTCGGCAGCGGCGTCGCCAGCGTCAGGACCGCGGGCTGGATGCGCGCGAGCACGAGTCAGCTCAGCAGGAGCCCGGCGGCGAGCAGGACGCAGAAGACGAACTCGAGCCGCCCGGTGCCGGCGAGCGCCTCGTTGAGCGTCGGGCCGTCCGTGTGCCCGGCGACGCTGCGCTCGAGCTTCACGGCCAGCGGCAGGGTCACGAGCGGCAGCAGGAGCCATGCGGACAGCGATCCGAGGATCCACGGCAGCGGCGCCGTCACGTAGGCCAGCACCAGCATCCCGGCGTAGAGGCGACGCGTGCGCTCGCGGCCGAGCCGCACCGCGAGCGTGCGCTTGCCGGCGCGCCGGTCGGTGTCCAGGTCGCGGACGTTGTTCACCACGAGGATCGCGGAGGCCAGCAGCCCGACCGGAACCGCGAGGACGAGGGCCTCCCACGGCAGGTTCTCGCGCTGCACGTAGTAGGAGCCGGTGACGGCGACGACGCCGAAGAAGAGGAAGACGAAGACCTCGCCCAGGCCCTCGTAGCCGTACGGGCGCGGGCCGCCGGTGTAGAGCACCCCGGCGAGGATCGACGCTGCGCCGATGAGCAGCAGCACCGGGCCGGCGACGGCGATCAGGTAGATCCCGCAGAGCACGGCGAGCCCGAAGCTCACGTAGGTCGCGACGAGCACCTGGCGCGGGGGCACGAGCCCGCCTGCGGTGACGCGCACGGGGCCGAGACGGTCCTCGGTGTCCGCGCCGCGGCGGGCGTCGGAGTAGTCGTTGGAGAGGTTCGTCCCGACCTGGATGAAGAGCGCGCCGAGCATCGCGGCGACGAAGGCGATCCAGTCGATCGACCCGCTCGTGCTCGCCAGCGCGGTGCCCACGAGCACGGGCGCGACGGCGGCGGGCAGCGTCCGCGGCCGCGCGGCCATCAACCAGATGCGCAGGCTGGGCATCAGGGGCGCTTGGGGAACTGCGAGAAGTCGGGACGGCGCTTGGCCTTGTAGGCCTCGCGGCCCTCGCGCGCCTCGTCGCTGGCGTAGAAGAGGAGGTTCGCGTCGTGCGCGAGCTGCTGGATGCCGGCGAGCCCGTCCTCGTTGGCGTTGAAGCTCGCCTTCAGCAGCCGCAGCGAGAAGGGGGAGAGCTCGAGCATCTCGCCGCACCAGGAGACCGTCTCGACCTCGAGGTCGGCGAGCGGGACCACGGTGTTGACGAGGCCCATGTCGAGCGCCTGCTGCGCGTCGTACTGGCGGCAGAGGAACCAGATCTCCTTGGCCTTCTTGGGGCCGACGAGGTTCGCGAGCAGCCCGGCGCCGTAGCCGCCGTCGAAGCTGCCCACCTTCGGGCCGGTCTGTCCGAAGCGCGCGTTGTCGGCGGCGATCGTCAGGTCGCAGAGCAGGTGCAGGACGTGGCCGCCGCCGATCGCGTAGCCGGCGACCATCGCGACGACCGGCTTGGGCAGGCGCCGGATCTGGACGTGCAGGTCCGTCACATGGAAGCGCCCGACGCCCGGCGCGGCGGCGTCGGGATCGGTCAGGTAGCCGCTGTCGCCGCGCACGCGCTGGTCGCCGCCCGAGCAGAACGCGAGGTCGCCCCGGCCGGTGAGCACGATCACGCCGACGGAGGTGTCCTCGCGCGCCGCGTCGAGCGCGTGGGCGATCTCGATGATCGTCTGCGGGCGAAAGGCGTTGCGCACCTCCGGACGGTCGATGGTGATCTTCGCGATGCCGGGCGTCGGGTCGCCCGAGAGCTCGTAGCGGATGTCGGAGTAGTCGCCTCCGCTCCGCCACTCGACGGCGGGACGGATCGTCGTGTCGGTGCTCATGGTGGGACGGAGGCTAGCTTTCACCGGGTGGAGGTCGACGCCTGGCTGCCGCGCGCCGCGAGCGTGCACCCCGACCGCGTGGCGGTCGGCGACCTGACCTATGCGGCCCTGCTGGCTGCGGCCCGCGCGGGCGCCGGCGACCTTGCCGCGCGTGGCGTCGGCGCCGGTGAGCGCGTCGCGATCGTGCTGCCGGCGGGCACGGATTTCGCGGTCGCGCTGCACGCCACCCTGCTGCTCGGGGCCGTCGCGGTGCCGATCGATCCTCGCCTGGGCGCTGCGGAGTCGTCGCGGCAGTCGACCGGCGCGCGCGCTGTCGTCGACGCGCCGCTCGACGCCGCGGCCGGAGGTCCGCCGGTGCAGCCCGAGACGCATGATCTGGGCGCGCCCGCGATCGTCGTCCACACGTCCGGCACGAGCGGCGAGCCCAAGGCCGTCGCGCTGACCTACGGCAACTGGCTCTGGAGCGCGCTGGGGTCGGCGGTCGCGCTGGGCCGCGATCCGGCCGAACGCTGGCTGTGCTGCCTGCCGCTCTCGCACGTCGGGGGGCTGTCGATCCTGCTGCGCTCGGCGGTCTACGGCACGACCGCGATCGTCCACGAGCGGTTCGAGACCGAGCGCGCCCTGGCCGCGCTGCGCGACCCCACCGGCCCGACGCTCGTCTCACTCGTGCCGACGACCCTGCGGCGACTGCTCGACGCCGGGCTGCGCGAGCCGCCGGCGCTGCGCTGGGCGCTGCTGGGCGGCACCGCGATCGATGACGACCTCCTGGCGCGTGCCGCCGCCGCCGGCGTGCCGGTCGCGCCCACCTACGGCATGACGGAGGCCTGCTCGCAGGTCGCCACGCTCGGCCATCCGCTGTTCTGCACGCGCGTCGAGATCGCCGAGGACGGCGAGGTGCTCGTCTCCGGCCCGACGGTCGCGCCGGCCGCCGGGCCGGTCCTGCACACCGGGGATCTCGGCACGCTCGACGCCGCCGCCGGGCTGCGGATCACCGGCCGGCGCGCGGACACGATCATCACCGGCGGCGAGAACGTCGCGCCGCAGGAGGTCGAGGGCGTCCTGCTCGCCCACCCGGCGGTCGTCGACGCCGGGGTGCACGGCCGGCCCGACCCGGAGTGGGGTGAGGCGATCGTCGCGACCGTGGTCCTGCGCCCCGACGACGACCTCGGCGCCGACGACCTGCGTGCCTGGTGCGCGGAACGGCTCGCGACATTCAAGGTTCCCAAGGAGATCGCGTTCGCCAACGCGCTGCCGCGCACGCCCTCGGGCAAGCTCGTGCGCCGCGAGCTGGGCTGAGCCCGTCCTTCGGACGGCAGGTGGCGAAGCTCCAGAGGTTGCCGGCCGTATCCGGCGCAGGCGCTCCCCCCGGCGTCGGCGGCCCGATCGCCGCACACGCGAATCGCGCGGGCGCGTACGCTCACCACGATGGACTTCGAGACCTACCGCGCAGAGAGTCGCGACCGCTGGGAGCGTGCCGCCGCGGGCTGGGCGTCGCGCCGCGAGACGATGCAGCAGGCCACCGCGCCGGTGACGATGTGGATGATCGACGCGATCGACCCCCGGCCCGGCCAGACGGTGCTGGAGCTCGCCGCGGGACTGGGAGACACCGGCCTGATGGCCGCCGAGCTCGTCGGCCCGACGGGGACGGTGATCCTGACCGACGGCGCCGAGGCGATGGTCGAGGCCGCGAAGGAGAACGCCGCGCGCCTTGGCGTGGCGAACGTCGAGGCCAAGCCGATGGAGGCCGAGTGGATCGACCTCGCGACCGCGACCGTCGACGGCGTGCTCTGCCGCTGGGGCTACATGCTGCTCGCCGATCCCGAGGCCGCCCTGCGCGAGACCCGGCGCGTGCTGCGCCCGGACGGCCGGGTCGCGCTCGCGGCGTGGGACGAGCCGGCACGCAACCCGTGGATGGACGTCCTCACGGGCATCCTGGACGGCCGCGGGCTCGTGCCGCGCAGCCAGCCGGGGACGCCGGGGCCGTTCGCCTTCGCGATGGACGGGCTGATCGACGATCTGCTCGGCGCCGCAGGCTTCGGTGAGACCGAGGTCTCCGCGGTCGACTTCGCCTTCCGCGCGGACGACCTGGATGCCTGGTGGGACCACATGCTGCTGACCTCGCCGACGCTCGCCGCCACGCTCGGCACGCTCAGCCCGAAGGACCACTACGAGCTGCGCGACGCGTTCGACGCGGGCTACGTGCAGTACGTGGGGGAGGACGGGACGCTCACGCTCCCGGCGCGCACCCTGGTCGCGGCCGCCACGGCCTGACCGGAGCGCGCGGCGCGGCGGCGCTCCCCCGGTGGCCCTTCACGGAACATCGGGTGGCCCACGGCGGACAGCCCGACATTCCGAGACGACCACTACGATCCCGCGACCATGTTCTACGACGACGATGCAGACCTCACGCTCCTCGACGGCAAGACCGTCGCGATCATCGGCTTCGGCTCGCAGGGCCACGCCC
Source organism: Solirubrobacteraceae bacterium (assembly GCA_017882425.1). GTDB lineage: Bacteria > Actinomycetota > Thermoleophilia > Solirubrobacterales > Solirubrobacteraceae > F1-60-MAGs163. The sequence continues at coordinate 1,424 of JADGPM010000209.1, read as the reverse complement.
ACGCGCTGAACCTCAAGGACTCCGGCGCGAGCGTCGTCGTCGGCCTGCGCGAGAGCTCGGACAAGGTCGCCCAGGCGCGCGACGCCGGGCTCGAGGTCCTGTCCGTCGCCGAGGCCGCCGCGAAGGGCGACCTCGTGATGTTGCTGGTCCCCGACGAGCTCCACCACGACGTGTACGAGGCCGACGTCGCCGGCAGCCTCGAGCCCGGCAACCTGCTGCTGTTCGGCCACGGCTTCTCGATCCTCTACGGGGAGGTCGTCCCGCCCAAGGACGTCGACGTCGCGCTCGTCGCGCCGAAGGGTCCGGGACACCTCGTGCGCCGCCAGTACCTCGAGGGCTCCGGCGTCCCGGGCCTCGTCGCGATCCACCAGGACGCCACCGGCAACGCCCAGGCGCTCGCGCTCGCCTACGCCAAGGGCATCGGTTGCACGCGCGGCGGCGTCTTCGAGACGACCTTCAAGGACGAGACCGAGACGGACCTGTTCGGCGAGCAGGCCGTGCTGTGCGGCGGCGCGAGCGCCCTCGTCCAGGCGGGCTTCGACACGCTCGTCGAGGCGGGCTACGACCCGCAGATGGCGTACTTCGAGTGCCTGCACGAGCTGAAGCTCATCGTCGACCTGATGTATGAGAAGGGCCTGGCCGGGATGCGCTACTCGATCTCCAACACCGCGGAGTACGGGGACTACACCCGCGGCCCGCGCGTGATCAACGACGACACGCGCGCAGAGATGAAGCGGATCCTCGGCGAGATCCAGGACGGGACGTTCGCCCGCGAGTGGATCGCCGAGAACCGCGCCGGACAGGAGAACTTCAAGCGCATGCGGGCTGAGCAGGCTGCGACCCAGGTGGAGGCGACCGGCAGGGAGCTGCGGTCGATGATGGACTGGATCGACGACACGGGGTTCGAGCAGGGCTGACCGGGCCCCTCGTGGTGGGGCCTGTCATCCGAGGCCTTCAGATGTAGGCTGGCGCCATGGCCGACGCTGCGACCCTGCGGCAGAACGTCGAGGATCTCCTCACGCGTGTGCTCGCCGGCGGCGAGAGCGACCTGGCCGAGCGGCTGGTCCACCCCGACTTCGTGAACAACGAGGCGGCGGCCGAACGGCGGCACGGGCCTGACGGCGCGGCCGCCACCGGTGAGTGGCTGCGCTCGTGCTTCGGCGACCTCAAGTACGAGATCCACCACATCTTCGTCGATGGCGACTTGACGGCGGCCTACGTGACGATGAGCGGGACACACGAGGGCGGGCTCCCGCCGGGCCTGCCGGCGACGCACAAACCGTTCGCGGTCAAGCACGTCCACCTCATCCGTTTCGCGAACGACGGCCGAGCCGTCGAGCATTCGGCGGTCCGCGACGACTTCGGCATGGTGATGCAGCTCGGCCTGCTTCCGCCGCCTCCCTCGGAGCGCCCGGACGCGTCCG
>JADGPM010000208.1 GCA_017882425.1 Solirubrobacteraceae bacterium | reverse complement strand
CTGACGGCGAACACCGTCGTCAGGAGCGTGCCGTAGATCAGCGGCCACGCGCGCAGGTGGTAGGCCGACGCCGGCGGGTGCTGCGAGGTCACGAGCATCCCCGACAGCTGCTTGTCGACGCTGCCGCCCCAGCCCAGCCAGGCCGGCCCATTCGCGCTCAGCGACGGCCACGCCTTCGCGAACACGAAGACGATCATCAGGACGATCGCCAGCAGGACCAGACAGGCGACGGCGCCGAGTCGGCGCTGCGCCTGCCGGTCCGTCCACGGCTCACGCCACCGGTGGATCCTCCTCGTCACGCTCCGCTGGCTCCTGCGTCGCTACCCGAGCGGGATCCAGTGGCTGGCGACAATGGGCCGCGCCGCCGGGCTCTTCTGGATCCACTTGATGAATGCGCCGGCCGCGCCCGTCGCGTTGCCGCGCGTGACCTCGTAGTAGTTGCGCACGCCGGGGTACTGGCCGGACTTGGCGCCCTGCAGGTTGCAGGCGACGCCCTCGTAGGCGACCGCGTGCACGTTCTTCTGCGAGGCGTACCAGCCCGAGTTGAACCCGATCGCGTTCTTGTCGGTCGACACCGCCTGCTCCACGAGGCCGTCGGAGGGCTTCAGCGAGGCGAGGCTCGAGATCGACTTGCCGCCGAGCAGCAGCGACTGCACGAGCGGCGGCAGCGAGGAGGCCGACGTGCGCCCGATCAGGTCGATGGGGCCGCTGACGCTCGAGCCGGGGACGTCGCTCCAGTCACGCACCGCACCGGTCCAGATCGCGATCGCCTGCGCCTGCGTGAGGTTCGGCAGCGGGTTGGCCGGGTTCGTGTCGAAGCAGAAGAAGTCCTTCGCGATCGGGTAGAAGACCAGCCCGGCGGGGTCGCTGGGACGCGGGTCGCGGCTGGCGTTGCCGATCGTGACGCGTCCGGCTGCGGCGTCCTGGACGCCCACCTCACCGCCGCCCTGGGCCAGCTTGAACCTGACCTTGCCCGGCTTGAGCTTGACGTACTTCTTGGCCAGCAGCGCGACGAGCGGGGCCGATCCGGTCGCGCCGCTGATCGTGATCGTGCTGACGGCCGAGGCGGCGGCGGGCACCGCGCCGGCGAGCAGCGCGCCGCTGACGAGGACGGCCGCGAACCGTCGAGAGCGAAGGCTCATCGGTGAAGAACTCCTTTTCCCAGTCTTAGAATCGAAATTGTGGACTTACGAGTTCTACGCTAGCATACCCATAATCTTGATGGGAATTGGGGGATTTAGCGAGGGGACCGCCTGCCCGGAGTGCCGCGCGGCGCTGCGTGCCGACCAGCACTACTGCCTGGAGTGCGGCGCGCGCCGCGGCGAGCCGCGCGTCGACTTCCTGCGGGAGCTCGATCTCGAGCTCCCGCCGGCGCCCGTTGTCGCCGCTCGCGTCGTGCCCGAGAGCCGCGTTCGAACCCGTCTGGCCGCCGCCGGCCTGGCGGCCGCCGTGCTCGCCGTCGGCGTCGCCGTCGGCTCGACGGTCGGCCCGGCGCCGGCCCCTGCGACGGCCGAGCAGGCCGGGCTTCCGGTCGCGGCGCTGCGCGCGGCGATCAGCCCGCCCTCCCCCGCCGCGGTCGTGACGACCCCCGCGCCGACGCCCGCGTCGGCGCCCACGACGTCGGCGACCGACACCACCGCGGCCGACACGAGCGCGCCGGTCGACACGACGACGGTGGACACCACGACGCCGGCCGTGACGACCCCGGCGACACCGGCCCCGACCACGACGACACCGACGCCGACGCCCGCGCAGCCCGCGCCCACGACGCGGACAGCGGTCAAGCCGCCGATCGGCCACGTGTGGGTGATCAGCCTGACCGGCCAGGACGCCGGCACGGTCTTCGGGCCGGCCGCACCGGCAGCCGCTCCCTACCTCGGCCACGAGCTCGCTGCGCAGGGCACCGTGCTCAACGACGTCCTGCCCGTCGCGCAGACGTCCGTCGCGGGCGGCATCGCGCTGCTCAGCGGCCAGGGCCCGAACGCGGCGACCACGCAAGGCTGCCCGGACTACGCGGACGTGACGCCGGCCGACGTGACCGCCGCGACCGGGCTCGCCAGGGGCACCGGCTGCGTCTACCCGACCGCCGTCAAGACCCTTCCCGACCAGCTCGCGACGACCGGGAAGTCGTGGCGCGCCTACGTCGAGGGGACGACGGGGAGCCCTTGCCGCCATCCGGACCTCGGGCAGCCCGACCCGTGGCAGCAGCCGCGCCCGGACGACCCCTTCCTCACCGTCCGCGACCCGTTCATCGCCTTCCACTCGATCATCGACGCGCCGGCATGCCAGACGAGCGTCGTCGGCCTGGACCAGCTCACGCCCGACCTCGCGACGGCGGCGAACACGCCGAGCTTCAGCTGGATCGTTCCCGACGCCTGCCATGACGGCCGCGACGCGCCGTGCGCCGACGGCGCGCCCACCGGGCTCACCGCCGCCGACGCGCTCCTGCAGACGGTCGTGCCGCAGATCACGGCCACGTCGGCCTACCGGCAGGACGGCCTGATCGCGATCACCTTCGACGCGCCGGCCCCCGGCGGCGACCCGGCCGCAGCTGCCAGGCCCGTCGGCACGCTCCTGCTCTCACCCTTCGTCCGCAGGGGGAGGACGGTCGCCGCGCCGTCGAGCCCCTACGCGCTGCTGCGCAGCATCGAGGACCTGTTCTCGCTGCAGCACCTCGGCCACGCGGACGACCCGAATGTCGCGACGTTCGACGACGCGATCTACACGACCACAACACCATGACCCGGAGGTCCCCTTGACGTTCGCACACCCGCCCCGCAGCAGGACGACCGCCTGGCTCGCGCTGCTGCTCGGCACGATGGCGGCCGCCGTGCTCGCGGCGGGCGCCCTGGCGCCGGCCGCCCACGCCGACGCCAATCCCAACGACTACGACTGCCGCGGCCACATCGAGGCCGGCGTGCAGGACCCGATCGACACCGACACCCAGGTGAAGTACGTCTTCGCGTGCAACGGCCCGATCACGGGGTTCCAGATCCAGCCCCAGCTCGGCGACACCGGCTTCGACACGGACGTGATCGTGCTCGACAGCAAGGGCAGCCCGGTCACGACGGACGCCTTCAGCTGCGCGGGCGACTTCCCCGGCTGGGGTATCAACTGCACGGGCAGGTACACGGGGCCGTGGACGAACGTGATCGGGCAGTTCACGATCGGCACGAAGCTCTGCGCCGAGCCGCGCGTCGACCCGCTGCTCACCGTCACGTACGCGTCCGTCGACAGCAAGGGCGCCGTCACACAGGCCATCTCGGGCCCCTATGACCTTGGCCGCCCGCACGGCTGCCCGGCGTCGGCCGCGAGCGGGAAGACGCGCATCCCGAAGGACGGGGTGCTCCCGATCGGCGGAGACACGAAGGCCGTCGCAAAGAAGAAGACCGTGAAACGGACGAAGGCCAAGGCCAAGAAGGCGCGCACGCAGCGCGCCTGAGCGTGGGGCCCCGCCGGCCTGGGGCCGGCGGGGCGCTTGCGCCGCGTCCGTGGACGCGCCCGCCAGGCCTGGCGGGCGCGCGGCCGGCTGGGACGGCGGATCGCCTCGTCGCGGGTGCTGGGCTCGGGGGCGGCCGTGGCCCGTGTGCGTCGACCGCTGGTGCACCAACCCGTTGCGATGGCATCGGCGAGGCCGATGTGGTTGCACAGGATCGCGGCGCGACCGGCGTCGGCGCGAATCCCGCCTCCACTGCGGGTCGCTCCCGACACGTTGCGTGGCGACGCTGTCGCCGGGGCGGGATGCCCGGCCGATGCGGATGCGATCACGTCGGCTGAGCCGACGCTCCTGCGGCCGGAACCGCCTCCAGCCCTAGCGGGCGCCGAGGGCGTCGAGCTTGGCCTGGGTGCGCATCTCGCTGAGGATGCGCTCCAGGCGGGGCTCGGCGGTGTCGTCGACGTGGGTCATGGTCGCGGCGACGGCCGGATGGACCTCGGCGATGCAGCGGTGCATCTCGTGGGCGACGGCGCGGTAGCTCGGGTGCCCCTCGCGGCCGGAGCGCAGCTCGATGAGCTGCATCGCCTCGCGCGCGTTGCAGTCCAGGACGTAGCGGATCCGGTAGCCGAGGCACAGCGCATACAGCGCCTCGCGCTGGTGGCCGGCGCCGGCCAGGCGCTCCCACTCGGCCTGCGAGACGTCGAGCGCGCGACGGTAGTCGTCGCCGACGCCCGCGGCGTCGACCTCGTCCGGCACGCCGGCGCCGAGCTGCGGGCCGAGCGTCTGCCACTGCACCGTGAGCATGCGGTGGCGCTGGAGGTCGCGAAACGCGCCGTAGTCGGAGACGATCTCGAAGCGGTAGCGCAGCGCCTCGAAGCCGCGGCCCGGCCGGTGCCGGCGGTTCGCGCGGTCGCCGACGAGGTCGGCCAGGAGCGCGCCGCGCTGCTCGGCGTCGAGCTCCCCGACGCGCTCGCGCGTCACGCGCTCGCTGGCGGCCGTCTGCTCGAACAGCAGGGCGGCGAGCAGGTCCTCCTCGCTGCCGTCGACATGCAGCAGCGACACCGAGGGTGCCCGGTGGCCGTCATCGCCGGGCTCGCGGTCGAGGCCCAGCCGTCCGGCCCAGCTGCGCGCGGCGGCCTCGCGGCGCTCGAGGAACGCGACCCACTCGCCGCCGCGCTCGGGGCGCTCCACGCGCGCCACGAAGCTCGGCATGACGGCCTGCATCGCCCCCAGCAGCATGCGGCCGTAGTCCCGCGCCTCGGGCAGCGGGTGCGCCATCAGGTGCAGGATCAGCTGCTCGTAGGTCTGGCCCGTGGCGAAGATCCCCATGTGCGACAGCGAGGCCGCCGGGAGCAGCCCGCGCAGGAGGTCCAGCGCCTTCGCCTCGACCGCCCGGCGGTGCGCGGCCTCAGAGCCGCCTGCCGCCGCCGGGAACGTCGACTCCACCCACGCCGCCACCTTCGGCAGCGCCGCGGCGTATGTGCCGAACAGCTGGTCCATCGCCGCCTCGTACCGTGGGCCGAGCTCGGCGTCGCGGTAGTAGCGGTAGCCCCCGCCGGGCATCGGGCCGTCGTAGCGGATGTAGCGCGTGGACTGCTCGAGGTAGGCGCCGAGGCGCGGGCGCTGGAGCACCTTCGTCAGGACGTTGGAGACCCACTCGCAGGCGATGTGCGCGCCGCCGAGCTGCGCCACCGAGTCATCGCCGTAGCCGACGAAGATGCGCTCGTAGAGGTCGGCCGCGCGGCCGCCCTCGTCGCCGTCCCACGCGACGCCCGCGCCCGCTGACGGCAGCGACTCGGCGAACTCATCGAGGAACAGGCGTCGCAGCGTGCCCTGGTAGCGCGAGTAGCGGGCGAAGAGGGCGCCCTTGACGGTCTCCGGGAGGTTCACGAGCGCGAACACCGGCTCATCGAGGTTCGTCACGTGCGGCGCGAGCACGGCTCGCTCCTGGGCGCTGAACGTCTCGACGGGGTAGTCCACGGGTCGCGAACCGTAGCGCGCTGATCGGTTGCCGCGCAGGGCCCCGGTCGCGCCGGGCCCGGCGCGTTTTCCTAGTATTACGACCGGAAAGAGGGCGTACGCTAATATCCGAAACCTGATCCGGATTCATGTAGTTTGCGTCCCTCGTCCTGGAGCCCGCCGATGCACCGTCGCCCCGCCCCCCGCACCCTCGCCCTGCTGCTGCTGTCCTCGCTCGCGCTCGTGGCCTCGGGCTGCGGCGGAGCCAGCGACTCGACGACGGGCGCCGCGGCATCGACGAGCGGCACGACGAAGCTCGCGCTCGTCGCCTACTCGACCCCGCAGGTCGTCTACGACGAGGTCGTCCCCGCCTTCCAGCGCACGAGCGCAGGGAGGAGCGTCGGCGTCACCACGTCGTTCGGGGCCTCCGGCGAGCAGAGCCGCGCCGTCGAGGCCGGGCTGCCCGCGGACGTCGTCTCCTTCTCGATCGAGCCCGACATCCAGCGACTCGTGAAGGACGGCATCGTCTCCAGCGACTGGTCAAGCGCGCCCTACCACGGGCTCGTCAACACGTCGCTCGTCACCTTCGTCGTGCGCAAGGGCAACCCGAAGGGCATCCACACCTGGAGCGACCTGCTGAAGCCCGGCGTCCAGGTCCTGACGCCGAACCCGTTCACCTCCGGCTCGGCGAAGTGGAACCTGCTCGCCGCCTACGGTCAGGCTTCGAACGCCGGCAAGGACCCGCAGGCCGGCCTGGCCTACGTCAAGGAGCTGCTCACCAAGCACGTCAAGGTGCAGGACAAGTCCGCGCGTGAGGCGCTGCAGGACTTCACCTCCGGCAACGGCGACGTGCTGCTCTCCTACGAGTCCGAGGCGATCACCGCCCAGAAGAAGGGCGAGAAGGTCGACTACGTCACGCCCGCGGACACGATCCGGATCGACATCCCGATCGCCGTCACGAAGACGTCCAAGAACGCCGCCGCCGCACAGGCGCTCGTCGACTACGCGCTCACGCCGCCGGCCCAGCAGGTCTTCGCCGACTGGGGCTACCGGCCCGTCAACCCGACGGTCCTGAAGGCCAATGCGGCGAGGTTCCCCGACCCCTCGGGGCTGTTCACGGTCGACGACCTCGGCGGCTGGACGACGCTCAACGCAGACCTCTTCGACGTGACGAACGGCTCGGTCGCCAAGATCGAGGAACAGGCCGGAGTCGCGACGGCGAAGTGAGCACGCCCGCCGTCATCGAGGCCGGTTCCACCGGCGGCCGCCGCTCACGGGCGCGCCGCGCGAGCGAGGGCACGCCCGCGGTCGTGCGCCCCGGCCGCCTCAGCATCGGGATCGTCACGCTGTGGCTCAGCCTGATCGTGCTGCTGCCGCTCGCCGCGGTGGTCGCGAAGTCACTCGACGACGGCGTCGGCGCGTTCTGGACCGCGGTCAGCGGCCGCCAGGCCGTCGCCGCGCTGCGCTTCACGCTGATCGTCTCGCTGATCGTCACCGCGATCAACGCGCTCGCCGGCACGCTGATCGCGTGGGTGCTCGTGCGCGACGAGTTCCGTGGCAAGCGCGCGATCAACGCGCTGATCGACCTGCCGTTCGCGCTGCCGACGATCGTCGCCGGGATCACGCTGCTCGCGCTCTACGGCAACTCGAGCCCGCTCGGGATCGACGTCGCCTACACCCAGGTCGCCGTCGCCTTCGCGCTGCTGTTCGTGACGCTCCCGTTCGTCGTGCGCTCGGTCCAGCCGGTCCTGCTGGAGCTCGATCGCGAGATGGAGGAGGCCGCGACGTCGCTCGGCGCGAGCGGGTGGACGACCTTCCGCCGCATCGTGCTGCCGAACCTCGTGCCGGCGATCCTCGGCGGCTGCGCGCTGGCCTTCGCCCGCGCCGTCGGCGAGTTCGGCTCGGTCGTCCTGATCTCCGGCAACATCCCCTTCCAGACGCAGGTCGCCTCGGTCTTCGTCTACAAGCAGCTCGAGGGCGACGCCCCGGTCTCGGCCGCCGCGGTGTCCGTCGTGCTGCTGCTGCTGTCGCTCGCCGTCCTGCTCGGGATCCGCGGGCTCGCACGTCTGGGGGCGCGCCATGAGCGCTGAGCGCACGACGCGCTACGGGCTGCGCACGCTCGCGCTCGCGTACCTGGGCGCGCTGCTGTTCGTGCCCGTCGGGCTGGTCCTCTACCGCACCTTCCAGCCGGGGATCGTGGAGGTCTGGGCGTCGATCACCACGCCGGCCGCCGTGCACGCCTTCCAGCTCACGATGATGGTGACGCTGATCGCCGTGCCGCTGAACACGGTGCTCGGCATCCTCGCCGCGCTCGTGATCGTGCGCGGTCGCTTCCGCGGCAAGGCGTTTCTCGACATGCTCATCGACCTGCCGTTCGCGATCTCGCCGATCGTCGTCGGCCTCTCGCTGATCTTCGTCTACGGGCGCACCGGCTGGTTCGGCAGCGCGCTGGCGAACGCCGGCATCCAGATCATCTTCTCCTGGCCCGGGATCGTTCTCGCGACGATCTTCGTCACGCTGCCGTTCGTGGTGCGCGAGGTCGCCCCCGTCCTGCGCGAGGTCGGCACCGAGCAGGAGCAGGCGGCCGCGACGCTCGGCGCATCCTCCTGGCAGACGTTCCGCCGGGTCACGCTGCCCGCGATCCGCTGGGGCGTCGCCTACGGCGTCGTGCTGTCGACCGCCCGGGCGATCGGCGAGTTCGGCGCGGTCAGCGTCGTCTCCGGCCATATCGCCGGGCAGACCGAGACGCTCACGCTGCTGGTCGAGCAGCGCTTCCAGAACTTCAACATCGCCGGGGCGTACGCCGCCTCGGCCCTGCTGGCCGTCATCGCGCTCGGGACGCTGCTCGCGATGACCCTCATCAAGCCTCGCAAGGAGCACGCATGATCTCCGTGACCGGTGTGTCGAAGCGTTTCGGCGACTTCCAGGCGCTCGACGACGTCTCGCTCGAGGTGCCCGAGGGCTCGCTGACCGCCCTGCTCGGCCCCAGCGGCTCGGGCAAGTCCACCCTGCTGCGCATCGTCGCCGGGCTCGAGGCGCCCGACGCGGGCGACGTCGTCATCGATGGGCGCAACCAGACGGGCGTGCCCGCGCAGCGCCGCGAGATCGGGTTCGTCTTCCAGCACTACGCCGCCTTCAAGCACATGAGCGTGCGCGAGAACGTGGCCTTCGGCCTGAAGATCCGCAAGCGACCGAAGGCCGAGATCGCCGCGCGCGTCGACGAGCTGCTGGGGATCGTCGGGCTCTCGGGCTACCAGGACCGCTACCCCTCCCAGCTCTCGGGCGGCCAGCGTCAGCGCATGGCGCTGGCGCGCGCGCTCGCCGTCGAGCCGCGCGTGCTGCTGCTCGACGAGCCGTTCGGCGCGCTCGACGCGAACGTGCGCGCCGACCTGCGCCGCTGGCTGCGCCGCCTCCACGAGGAGGTGCCCGTGACGACCGTCATCGTCACGCACGACCAGGAGGAGGCGATGGAGATCACCGATCGCATCGCCGTCATGCACGACGGCCGGATCGCGCAGGTCGGGCCGCCGCGCGAGCTCTACGAGCAGCCGGCCGACGACTTCGTCATGAGCTTCCTGGGCCCTGTCTCGCGGCTGGGCGAGCAGCTCGTGCGCCCGCACGACCTGCGGATCACCGCGGACGCACGCGACGGTGCGCTCGAGGCGATGGTCACCCGCGTCGTCCACCTGGGCTTCGAGGTGCGCGTCGAGCTCGTGCTCGGCGACGGCGCGAGCCTCGCCGTCCAGGTCACGCGCGGCGAGGCCGAGGCGCTCGAGCTGCGCAGCGGCGACATCGTGTGGGTCGCGTCGGACCGCCCCGCGGGCGAGGCGTTCACCGCCCTGCGGTCCGGCGGAGCGCCGGACGCGCCGCTCAGCGTGTGAGCCAGCTCTCCGGGTCGGCGGCGAGCCGCTCGATCCCGGCGGGCAGCTCGCCCGATGCGATGTCGGCGAGCGTGACGGTCTCCAGCACGGCGCGCAGGTTGGAGCGCAGCGCGATCCACACCCGCGGCAGCGCCGTCGCGGCGCCGTCGTAGCTGACGCGCTCGGGCGCCTCACCGCGCACGGAGGCCAGCGGGCCCTCGACGGCGCGCATCACGTCGGCGACGGTGATCTCCTCAGCGGGGCGCGCGAGCCAGTAGCCGCCGTCAGCGCCGCGGCGGCTTGCGACGATCCCGGAGTGGCGCAGCTCGGAGAGGATGTTCTCCAGGAACTTCAGCGAGATGCCCTGCGCCGTCGCGATCGCCTCGCCCTTCACCGGCCCGTCGTCGGCCGCGGCGGCGAGCTCCACGGCTGCACGGACGGCATAGTCGGCCTTGGCGGAGAGGCGCACGGTCGGATTCTCCCCGATCGGCCGGGCGGAGCGGGGAACGCCTGCCGCTACAGCAGGCCGAGGCCGCGGGCGGCGCTCTGCACGAGGTCGAAGAGCGGCTGCGGGAAGATGCCGAAGGCGAGCACGGCGGCGCCCAGCACGAGCGCCACGAGCTGCACCTCCCAGCCCGCCCTGGGCCGGTCGGCCTCGGGGCTTCCGCCAGCGAGCGCGGGCAGGCCGGTGCGCGTGTCGACCTCGGGCGCGAGCGCGGGCTCGGCCTCCTCGCGCCACATCGCCGCGACGACCGGCAGGTAGTAGGCCAGCGAGATCATCGAGCCGATCACGATCGCGATGCCCAGCCACGTGTAGCCCCCGTCGGCGGCGGACTCGATCAGCCGGAACTTGCCGATGAACCCGGCCGTCGCGGGGATGCCCGCGAGGCTCAGCATCGCGAGCGTCATGCTCACCGCGAGCAGCGGGCGCCGGGCGCCCAGGCCGCGCAGCGCGCCGATGTCGTCGCCCAGGCCGGTCTCACGCTCGCGCGCGGCGACCACGGCGAACGCCGCCAGGTTCGCGAAGAGGTACACCGCCAGGTAGAAGAGGACCGCCTGCACGCCGAGGTTCGTCACGACCACGACGCCGACGAGCAGGTAGCCCGCCTGGGCGATCGACGAGAACGCGAGCATGCGCTTCATCGAGGACTGGCCGAGCGCGCCGACGTTGCCGATCACGATCGACAGCAGCGCGATCGCGATCCAGACCGGACGCCAGTCGTCGACGGCCGGCAGCAGCGCGGTGTCGAACAGCCGCAGGATCGCGCCGAACGCCGCCGTCTTCGTCGCGACCGACATGAACGCCGTGACCGACGTGGGCGCGCCCTCGTAGACGTCCGGCGTCCACTGGTGGAACGGCGCGAGCGAGGCCTTGAAGGCGAGCCCGACGATCGTCATCGCGACCGCGGTGAGGAAGAGGACGTCGCCTGCGACGTGGTGGGTGACGATCGCCTGGGCGATCGCGCGGTAGCCCGTCTGGCCGGTCGCACCGTAGATCAGCGCAAAGCCGTAGAGCAGCGTCGCCGAGCCGACCGAGCCGATGATGAGGTACTTCAGGCCGGACTCGAGCGAGCGCTCGCTGCGCATCATCGACGCGCACAGGATGTAGAGCGGGAGTGAGAGAAGCTCGAGGCCCGTGAACGTCGTCACGAGGTTCGTCGCCGCGACGAGCACGACCATGCCGGCGCTCGAGACGAGCATCAGCGCGAAGAACTCGCCGTGCGCCAGCTCGCGCGCGGCCTGGCCGCGCCAGGCGATCAGCGTCGCCGCGACGCCCGTCGCGCAGACGAGCAGCGTCGAGAGCAGCGTGAGGCTGTCGATCCGCATGGCGCCGGCGACGACGAGCGTGTCGGCGTCCCACTGCCAGATCGCCAGGCCGATCGTCGCGCCGAACGCCGCCAGCGCGAGGAACGGGACGAGCTGCTCGCGCGTGAAGCGCGAGCGCAGCAGGCCGGCGAGCAGCACGAGCACCGAGCCGCCGAGCAGCGCGAGCACCGGCGAGAGCGCCGACCAGTCGATGTACGGGCCCTTGACGGTGGCGAGCACGGCGATCATCGCGCCGCCTCCTGCGGGCGGTCCGCGGCGAGCGTGTTGTTCACCTGGACGAGCTTGGCCCCCGCGATCGCGCGCGTCACGGCGCGGTCACCGCGCTTGAGCGCGAGCTGCGGGTAGAGCGCGAGCGCGAGCACGACGAGCATCATCGGGACGAGCACGAGGCCATCGCGCAGGCTGATCTCGCGCGGCTCGACGTCCGCGCCGACGCGGTTGTGCATCGAGCGGATGTAGAAGCGCAGCGCGTAGACGGCGGCCATCGCGACGCCGGCGAACGCGACCACCGCGATCGCGAGCTTCGACTGGAAGACGCCGAGCAGGATGAAGAACTCGCCGATGAAGTTCGCCGAGCCGGGCATCGCCAGCAGCGCGTAGGTGAGCACGAGGAAGACGGCGGCGAGCACCGGCGCGCGGACCGCTCCGCCGCCCATGTCGCGGATGTCCTCGCTGCCCCCCGCGCGGGCGGCCAGTATCGCGACGATGAAGATCATCGGCCCGGCGACGAGCGCGTGGTTCATCGACTGCAGCAGCGCGCCGTCGCCGCCACGCTGGTTCAGCGCAAAGATGCCGAGCACGATGAAGCCGAGCTGCGCGACCGACGAGTAGCCGAGGATCAGCCTGGCCTTCGTCGTCGTGAACGCCATCGCCGAGCCGTAGAGCACCGACGCGAGCGCCACGAGCATGACCAGCTCCTGGAAGTGCACCGCCGCCTTCGGGAACAGCGGGATCGCGACCTGCAGGAAGCCGTAGGCGGCGACCTTGCTGAGGATCGCCGTGAAGACGGCCAGCACCGGGATCGGCATCTGCTGGTAGCCGTCGGGCATCCATCCGTGGAAGGGGAAGGCCGGCATCTTGATCAGGAACGCCAGCGCGAAGACGAGGAAGATCCACTCCTGCGAGCCGCGGGTCAGCGGGTGGCGCACGAGGTCGCTGAGCACGAACGTCGGCGTCCCGCCCTTCGCCGCGAGGACGCCGGTCGCGATCGCCCCGACGAGCATCAGCAGCGAGCCCACGAGCGTGTAGATGAAGAGCTTCAGCACCGCCGGGCCACGGTCCGGCCCGCCCCAGACGAGCGTCAGGAAGTAGAACGGCACGAGCATCAGGTCGAAGAAGACGACGAACAGCGCGAGGTCCTGCGCCAGGAACGCGCCGAGCACGCCGCTCTCGGCCAGCCCCATGAGGAACGCGTAGAGCCCGGGCCGCGGGATGTCCTGCTCGCGCAGCGCCGACCACAGCGCGGCGGCCGTGAAGACGATCGCCGTCGTCAGCAGCAGGAAGAGGTTCAGGCCGCCGACGCCGAGCTTGTAGTGGATGCCCAGCGAGCGGATCCAGACGACGTCGGTGACGTACTGCAGCCCGCCGCGCGCGGTGTCGTAGTCGGCGACCAGGACGATCGCGTAGGCCAGGACGCAGAGCGCCCCGAGCAGGCTCATCCAGCGCGCGATGGCGCGCGGCAGGATCAGCGCCAGGACGCCCGCGGCGAGCGGCAGCCAGAGGACGATGGAGAGGTGGATCGTCATGCCGCCCTGATCAGGAAGTAGAGAACGACGGCCGCCAGGCCGGCGACGAGGAGGCCCGCGTAGCTGCGCAGCAGGCCGGTCTGCAGCGCGCGCACGGCCGCCGACCCGGCGCGGACGATCCCCGAAGTCCCGCCGACGAGCGCGCCGTCGACGAAGATCCGCTCGAACGTGTCACGGCTCCAGCGCCCGAACCAGGCGAACGGCCGCACGACGACGAGCTCGATCAGCTCGTCGAAGTACCACTTGTTGACGAACAGCTCGTAGAGCGGGCGCGTGCGCTCGAGGATCCGCGCCGAGGTGCCCGGCCGCTGCACCCAGATGACGTACGCCGCCCAGATGCCGCCGATCGCGATGACGCTCGAGAGCACGAGGCCGACGGCCTCCAGCGAGTTGTTCTCCGGGTGGGCCACGATCGAGTCGGCGAACGTCGGCTCGAGGAACTTCCCGAGCGCGTCCGTGATGTTGAACGGCAGCTCGAGCACGCCGGCGATGATCGACAGGAACGCCAGCACGCCCATCGCCGCCTTCATCTGCCAGCTCTGCTCGGCGATGTGGTGGTCTGGGCCGGGGAAGCCGACCTCGGTGTCCTCGAGCTCGCCGTTGGCCGGGTTGAACGGGTGCGGCGCGTGCCACAGGTGGCCGTGCTCGAGCTCGACCGCCTGCTCGACCGGCTCGCCCCAGAACGCGCGGAAGATGAGCCGCCACGTGTAGATGACCGTGAACAGCGAGCCGACGTAGCCGGCGACGTACAGGACCCAGTACCAGCCGCCGCGATCGGCGATCAGGTACAGGAGGTCGTCCTTCGAGAAGAAGCCCGACATCAGCGGGAAGGCGCTCAGCGCGAGGCCGCCGATGATGAAGCACCAGAAGGTGAACGGCATCGCCCGCCTGAAGCCGCGCATCTTGTCGAGCGACTGCTCGTTGCCCATCGCCGCGATGATCGAGCCGGCCGCCATGAAGAGCAGCGCCTTGAAGAACGCGTGCGTCGTCAGGTGGAAGAACGCGCCGACGTAGGCGGCCGAGGAGACGGCCATGATCATGTACCCGATCTGGGACATCGTCGAGTAGGCGATCACGCGCTTGAGGTCGGTCACGGCGAGGCCGATCGTGCCCGCGACGAGCAGCGTCAGCGCCCCGACGATCGCGCCGACGTCGCCGGCGGTCGGCGCCCACTCGAAGAACGGGTGCAGGCGCCCGATGAGGTAGACGCCGGCCGTCACCATGGTCGCCGCGTGGATCAGCGAGCTGACCGGCGTCGGGCCCTCCATCGCATCCGGGAGCCACGTGTGGAACGGGATCTGCGCGGACTTCGCGAACGCGCCGACGAGGATCAGCAGCATGCCGATCACGAGGTCGGACTCGTTCTTGGAGAAGGCGACGTGGACGCTCTTGAAGAGCGGGCCGTAGTCGAGCACGTGTGTGTGCTTGAAGAGGAAGAACGTCCCGAGCACCAGCCCGACGTCGCCGACGACGTTGATGACGAACGCCTTGATCCCGGCCTTCGTCGCCGTCGTGCGCCGGTACCAGTAGGAGATGAGCATGTAGCTCGCCGCGCCGACGAACGCCCAGCCGACGATCAGCAGCACGAGGTTGCCCGCGAGCACGAGCAGCAGCATCGAGAAGACGAAGAAGTTCAGGTAGGCGAAGAAGCGCGTGTAGCCGCGGTCGCTCGCCATGTACCCGACCGAGTACAGGTGGATCAGCGCGGAGACGCCGCTGACCACGAGGATCATCAGCACCGACAGCGGGTCGACGTAGATGCCCAGGCGGATGTGCACGCCGGCGACGTTCGCCAGGTCCCACAGCGAGGAGGTCGCGACCTTCGCGTCCTCGGGCCGCGACTGCAGCTTGAAGAACGTGATCAGCGCGAAGGCGAACGCCGCCGTGATCGCGAGCGTGCCGAGCCAGCCGGCGAGCTTCCCGCGCCACAGCGGAGCGCCGAGCGAGATCACGAGCATGCCGGCCAGCGGCATCGCCAGGACGAGCCAGGCTGAGGTGGTGATCGACATCAGCCCTGCATCTCCCGCAGCTCGTCGACGTCGATCGGCAGGCGCCGGCGGAACAGCGCCACGACGATGCCCAGGCCGATCGTGACCTCACAGGCGGCGACGACCAACACGACGATCGCGAAGATCTGGCCGTCAGTGCCGCCCCACATCCGCGAGAAGCCGATCAGCGCGAGGTTGCCGGCGTTGAGCATGAGCTCCAGGCACAGCAGCACGACCAGCGGGTTGCGGCGGATGAGCACGCCGACGGCGCCCAGACAGAAGATCAGGGCGGAGACGATCAGGAACCAGTTGACGTTCACGCCGGCGGCTCCACGGTCTCGGGGAGCGGCCGCTCGAACGGCTCGGTCTCGCGCAGCTCGCGGTCATCCTGCTGGGGATCGGGCATCGGCGTGGTGATGCCGTAGCCCGCGACGCCCTCGGCCATCGTGCCGGTGGCGACCGGGCGCGGGGCGGCGACGAAATCGCCGTGCTCCGGCGCGACCGGCAGGTCGTCGTCCTCGAGGCCGCCGCGCCTGCCCGCCAGCGCGACCGCGCCGACGGCGGCGGCGAGCAGCAGGAACGAGGCGACCTCGAACGGGAACAGGTACGTCGTCAGCAGCTGCGTGCCGATCGTGCCGGGCGAGCCGTAGTCCAGGCCGACGTGCGCGCCGTGCGTGGAGAGCGCCTGAAGGCCGGTGCCGAGCAGCGCGATCGCGAGCTCGATGAACAGCGCGACGCCGAAGCCGATCGCCAGCGCGCGCTGCTTGGCGCTCGCGCGCCACAGCGGCCGCGGGCGGTCGCCGCCGCCGACGTACGCGACGACGAAGACGTAGAGCACCATCACCGCTCCGGCGTACACGACGACCTGCGCGACCGCGACGAACTGCGCCTCGAGCAGCAGGAACAGCAGCGCGAGCGCGATCAGGTGCACCACGAGCGACAGCACGCAGTAGAACGGGTTGCGCAGGGCGACGACGCCGACGGCGCCGGCGAGTGCCACGATCGCGAAGACGAAGAAGAAGAAGCCCACTACTCGCCCTCTGCCCTCAGCGGCGTGCGCTCGAGCGGCTCGGCGAGCAGCATCTCCTTGGTGAAGATGAGGTCCGAGCGGTTGTAGTCCGACATCTCGAAGTCGTGGCCCATCGTGATCGCGTCGAACGGGCAGGCGATCTCGCAGTACCCGCAGAAGATGCAGCGCGACAGGTTGATCTCGTAGACCGCGGCGTAGCGCTCGCCGGCGGACACGCGATGCTCCGGCGTGTTCTCGGCGGCGACGACGCGGATGCAGTCCGACGGGCAGGCCGCGGCGCACAGCGAGCAGCCGACGCACTTCTCCAGGCCCGAGTCCTCGAACTTGTGCAGGCGATGGCGGCCCCTG
>JADGPM010000207.1 GCA_017882425.1 Solirubrobacteraceae bacterium | reverse complement strand
CGGGCGGCGCTGCGCGGGTCGCGACCGACCAGCTCGGCGCGCACGGCCGCGCGCGCCGCGGAGGCCGCGAGCGCATGCTCGTGCCCGGCCACGACGCCCTGCCATGCGCCCAGCGCGACCGCGACGATCAGCGGAAGCAGCGCGACGAGCTCGACACTCGCCTGCCCGCCCTCCCCTGCTCCGGCTCGATGCATGGCCCCAGGCTCGTGCGCGGCGCGTGACGGCGCCACGCCGGACCTGTGACGCAACTGCGGCCAAGCTCAGGCGCCCGTGTCCGCGCCCCGGCGGTCGAGCCCGCCGACGAGCACCGCGACGAGCGTCGCGAACGACGCGTCGAGGTCGAGTGGCAGCGCGAACCCGCCGCCGGACTCCAGGGCGATGAAGCCGTGTATCGCGCTGCGGATCACGCGCACCGCGTGCAGCTGGTCCTCCGGCCCGAGCTCCCACGGCCGGATCACGGCGACGACGATGCCGATCGGCTCGGCCGCCGCTGCGGCGTGCTCGGCGTCGCCCTCGGCGGGCGCCGCGACCGTCGCCGCGTAGCAGCCGGGATGCTCCGTGGCGTAGGTGCGGTAGGCGTGCGCCATGGCCTCCAGCGCCTCATCGCCGGAGCGCCCCACCGTGGCGCGTGCCAGCGCCGCGCTGAGGCCGGCGATGCCGCGCAGCGCGACCTCGCGCAGCAGCGCGTCGCGGCCGTCGACGTGGTTGTAGAGCGACGGCGCCCGGACCCCGAGGTCGGCCGCGACGCGCGCGAGCGTCACGCCCCCCAGCCCGTCCGCGTCGGCGATCGCCACGGCCGCATCGACGACGCGCTCGCGGTCCAGGCCCTGGCGCGGCACGTCAGCTGGCCCGTGCGATCGCCGCGTCCATCGCGGCGCCGGGCTGCTCGACCACCGGCCCGTGGCCGGGCGCCAGGCGTGCGGGATCGATGCCGCGGAGCGCCACCGCGGTGCGCAGCGCCGTCGGGCGGTCCCATGTCGCCATCGCGGCCAGGGGGAAGCGCCAGTTCGTCGCCGAGGTCGTGGCGACCCGGCTGACCGTCGTGTACGAATCGGCGCAGTAGAGCGTCCCGTCACGGGTGTCGAGGAACGCGACCTGGCCGGGCGTGTGGCCCGGTGCGGCCAGGACCTCGAGCGAGCCGATGCGATCTCCGGGCACGACGGTCGCCGTCGGCTCGGTCCGCGCGCCCGGGAAGCTCCCGCGCACCTTTGAATCCGGCTCACCGGGATCGAGCGAGGCGTCCTTGTGCAGCAGGCGCGCCTCGCGCTCGGAGATGAGCACCTCCACTCCCGGCAACGCCTCCGCGAGGGCGTCGAGCGATCCGATGTGGTCACCGTGGGCGTGGGTCAGGGCGATGCGCGTGATCGGTGCACCGAGTCCCTCGGCGGCGCGCAGGATCGCCGGGGCGCTGCGCGGGAGGTTCGCGTCGACCAGGGTCAGCCCGTCGTCCTCGACGACCAGGTAGGCATTCATCAGCCCGAAGCGGGTGACGGGGGTGACGGCGGCGGGGGTCATCGTGCGGGCTCCGTTCTCGGGTGAACTATGCAGCATAGTTTTAAAACTAGCATGCATAGTTTCCGGCCGCAAGCGACCCGTCAGAGCAGCGAGCGGTACTGCCGCCAGACGAACACGAGCGCCAGCACCGCGAGGCCCACGATCGCGGCGAACTCCAGCCCGCCGGCCGCCGTCGCGGTCATGCGCGAGTACCCGGCGACCGCCAGGACGAGCGCGCCGACCGCCGCATAGCCGAGCGCCCGCACGGCCGCCGGCAGCGTCTCCAGGTCCGTGCGGTGACGGCGGTACAGGTAGGCGGCGCCGAGCGCGAAGACCCCGATGAACGCGAGCGACAGCGTGCGCGAGATGATCCGCGCGGTGTCGCCGCCGCCGGGCAGGAACTGGATCGCGGCGGCGATCGCCAGGACGATCGCGATGTTGCGGGCGGCGACCACGCCCACAGCGTACGGCCTGGCGCGCCGGCTACAGCGCCGCGCGCTCGGCGACAGGGGCCGGCACAGGCGCGCCGACGTCGGCGGGGAGGCTGTCGGGCACGACGATCGCGCCCTCGGCCGGCTCAGCCGCGAAGCGGTAGCCGACGCCGAAGTGCGTGTGGATGTAGCGCCACAGCGGCGAGGCCTTCTCGAGCTTCTGGCGCAGCTTGCGCACGAAGACGTCGACGGAGCGGTCGCCGCGGGCCATCGCGTAGCCCCAGACCCGCTGGTAGATCTCCTCGCGCTCCAGGACGCGGCCCTCGGCGCCGGACAGCAGCTCGATCAGCTCGAACTCGCGGCGGGTGAGGTCCACGGAGCGGCCATCGACGAAGGCCTGGAAGCGATCGGCGCGGATCTCCAGCTCGCCCGCCTGGAACGGCTGGGCCTCGGCACGAGACTCCGTGCGGCGCCGGCGACGGATGACGGCTTCGACACGTGCGATGAGCTCTTCGGGGTGGCAGGGCTTGGAGAGCCAGTCGTCCGCACCGAGCCGCAGGCCGCGGACCCGCTGTGCGACGGACGAGCGCCCGCAGACGACGATGCCCATGCCGGGCATGCCCGACACCAGGCGCTCGAGGTATTCCCATGCCTGGGGCCCGAGGACGTTCAGGTCGACGATCAGCGCGCTGACGCGCATTGCGACGAGATCCTCGACAGGGACGGGGCTGGCGAGGGTGCGGTGCTCCCAGCCGAGCCGGTCGAGACGCTTGGTCAGCACCTGGAGGAAACCGGTGTCGGTGTCGATGATGGCGACGCGCGGAGGCGCGCCGGCGGCCGTTGCCCCCAGACGATCCGTGTCGGGGCGGGCGCTGGACGAGGAGTTCATGACGCCGGGGAGTCTAGGGGCTGCAACGGCCCTCCGCGCGGAAACCCCACACGCTTCACCGGTTGTTCACAGCGCGCTGTGCCGGACGCCGGAGGTCAGACCGGAGGCGTATCCACCGGAAACTCGCGAAACAGCCCGGTCTCGACGAAGATGACCTGCTCGCCGACGCCGACGGCGTTGTCACCCACACGCTCGAGCGCCCGAGCGACCATGGTCATCATCATGGCCCATTCACGCTTGTCCTCCGAGTCGCCGGCCATGACGGCCATGCGGAAGACCTCCTTGTTGAGGCGATTGACCTCGCGGTCCTGCCGCGAGAGGTCGGCCGCCAGGTCGACGTCGCGATCCTGGAAGGCGAGCTTCGCCTCGACGACCTGCGCCCGCGCGGCGACGCCCATGCGCAGGACGCGTTCCAGCAGTTCCGGCACCACCGGCGGCTCGTTGCCGACGAGCGGGATGAGCTTGGCGATGTTCACGCACTGGTCGCCCATGCGCTCGGCGTGTTTGATGACGTGCAGGAGCGCGGCGACGAGCCGCAGGTCGGTCGCGACCGGCGCCTGCAGCGCGAGCAGCGACAGGATCCCCTGGTGGACCTCCAGGTAGCGCCCGTCGATCCGGTCGTCGTCGGCGATCACGAAGGTCGCGAGCTCGACGTCCTGCTGCTCGAGCGCCTCGAGGGCGCGGTCGAGCTGCTCGACGACGAGGTCCAGCGCGCCCAGCGCCTGGACCTCCAGTTCGGCCAGGCGCTCGTGGAACTGGTGACGGAGTTCGGCCATGACGATCCTTCCTACCCGAACTTCCCGGTGACGTACTCGTCGGTCCGGGAGTCGTCGGGGTTCGTGAAGATCTTCTCCGTGTCGGCGTGCTCGATGAGCTCGCCGGACAGCATGAACGCCGTCGTGTCGGCGACGCGCGCCGCCTGCTGCATGTTGTGGGTGACGATGACGATCGTGTAGCGCTGCTTGAGCTCGTAGATCAGCTCCTCGATCTTCAGCGTCGCGATCGGGTCGAGCGCCGAGCACGGCTCGTCCATCAGCAGCACCTCGGGCTCGTTGGCGATCGCGCGCGCGATGCACAGGCGCTGCTGCTGACCACCGGAGAGCCCGATGCCCGGGGTATCCAGCCGGTCCTTGACCTCGTCCCACAGTCCGGCTCCCCGCAGCGACGCCTCCACGAGCTGGCCGACGTCGTCCGACCGCTTGCTCGTCAGGCGCAGCCCGGCCGCGACGTTATCGTGGATCGACATCGTCGGGAACGGGTTGGGCTTCTGGAAGACCATGCCGATCGCACGGCGCACGGCGGTGACGTCGACCGACGGGTCGTACAGGTTGGCGTCGTCGAGCAGCACCCTGCCCTCGCAGCGCGCGCCGGGAATCTCCTCGTGCATGCGGTTGATGCAGCGCACGAGCGTCGACTTGCCGCAGCCGGACGGACCGATCATCGCGGTCACCCGATTGGCGGCGTACTCGAGATTCACACCCTTCACGGCGCGCGTCTGGCCGTAGTAGGCGTCCATGTTCTCGAGCGTGATCGTGTGGCCCACCTGCTCCGGCAGCGAGCGCGCCGCGGCGGCCTGACCGACGGTCGGCCGGCTGACCGACGGCGTGGGGCCGGGCGTCGACTCCGGTTCTGGGCTCACGGATGGCTCCTTGACACGACTGTCCGGGTCGATACTGACATCTTTGCTCATGACAGCCTGCTCCTGCGGGCGTAGAGCCGCGCGACGATGTTCAGGATGAGGATCATGGTGACGAGCGTCACCGCCGCCCCCCATGCACGCGTGACGAGGCGGTCCTGAGCCTGCCCCACGTCGGCGAAGATCTGCGCGGGCAGGGAGTTCATCCGGCCGTTGAGGTTGTAGGTGGTGCCCTGGACGATGGCCGCGGTGAAGAGCAGCGGCGCCGTCTCCCCGGCTCCACGTGCGATCGCGAGCAGCGAGCCCGTGATCAGCCCCGGGGCGGCCGTCGGCAGGACGACGCGCGCGACGACCTTCCAGCGCGGGGCACCCAGCGCGAGCGCCGCCTCGCGCAACCCCCCGGGCACCAGGAGCAGCACGACCTCGGCGGATCGCGTGACCACCGGCAGCATCAGGAGCGCCACCGCAAGGGCGCCCTTCCAGCCGGCGAACCCCGACCCGCCGACCTTCGTGACCACCAGGGCGGCGTACACGAAGAGGCCGAAGACGATCGACGGGACGCCCGTGAGCACGTCGACGAAGTAGCGCACGACGGACGCGAAGCGGCTGGTCCTGCCGTACTCCACGAGGTAGAGCGCGACCCCGATCCCGATCGGGATCGAGACTGCCGAGGCGACGGCGATGATCTCGACCGTCCCCAGGATCGCGCTCTTGATCCCGCCGGGGTCGCCGAGGAAGCTGCCGGTCGGGTCGGTCGTGAAGAACTTCCAGCTCAGCGCCTTCAGCCCGGAACCGAGCAGCCGGACGATCACGAGCACGAGCGGGACCAGCGCGACGAGCGTCAGCGCCAGCAGGACGATCCGCATGACGCGGTCGGTCCGCCGGCGGCGGCCGCTGGTCGACGCGAGGGCGACGGGCCCCGAACCGCTGCTCATTCGGTGAGCCCCTGACCCATCAGCGGCGCAGCGGTCGGCATCCCGATCTCCGCCTGCGTCGGCGAGATGTTGCGCAGCCGGTCGCCGCGCATGACGATGTACCGCGCGAGGCCGTTGATGACCAGCGTCAGAACGAACAGGACGAGGCCTGCGGCGATCAGCGCCGCCGAGTGCAGCTTGTTGTTGGCCGCCTCGCCGAACTCGTTCGCGATCACCGCCGCCAGGGTGTAGCCCTGGTCGAACAGCTGCTTGCCGATCGTCGGCGCGTTGCCGATCACGAGCGTGACCGCGATCGTCTCGCCGACCGCGCGGCCCAGGCCGAGCATCGTGGCGCCGACGATGCCGGCACGCGAGTACGGAAGCACCGACATGCGGATCATCTCCCAGCGCGTCGCGCCGAGGGCCAGCGAGGCCTCCTTGAGCTCCGCCGGGACGGTCGAGATGACCTCACGGCTGATGGCGCTGACGATCGGGAGGATCATGATCGCGAGGATCAGGCCCGCGATGAAGTAGTTGGGCCCCGCGACCGGGCCGCCGATGAAGGGCAGGAAGCCGAAGGTGTCCGAGACCCACTGCTCCGCCGGGCGCAGCTTGGGGATCAGGAAGAACACGCCCCACAGGCCGTAGACGACCGACGGGACGGCCGCGAGCAGCTCCAGGAGCATCGTGAGCGGCGGGCGCACTCGGGGCGGGCAGAGCTCGCTGACGTACAGCGCCGTGGCGATGGCGATCGGAACGCCGATCACGAGCGCGACGGTGGAGGTGATGATCGTCCCCACCAGGAGCGGCCACGCCCCGTAGATGTTGCGCGAGACGTCCCAGTTGTTGCTGAAGGTGAAGCCGAAGACCCCGAACTTCGAGATCGCCGGGCTCGCCTTGTTGATCAGGAAGACGAAGAAGAAGACGATCAGCGCGAGGATCAGCGCCGCGAGGATCGTCAGGAACCAGCGGAACGCGGGATCGGCCAGGCGCCCGCGCGACGACCCCTGGAGGCCGAGGGCCCCGGAGTCGCCGCGCGGTGCGAGAGCGCCTGCCTCCATGCTGCTAGGAGATCGCCGCGCCGTTGCAGGTCAGCTTCGCCGCGGCGGCCTTCGTCGGCGTCAGCACCGACGACGGGAGCGCAGCGTAGGACAGCTGCTTGAGGACAGCCTGGCCGGCGCCCAGCCCGTAGTCGACGAACGCCTTCATCGCCTTGGCGTTCGAGCTGCTCAGCCCGCCGTCCTTGCAGAGGTCGGTGTACATGTCCACGAACGTCTGCGAGGTGATCGGGTAGGCCTGCGGGTTGGGCGAGTTGATCGCCACGATCCCGAGATCCGGCGGGACGGTGATCCCGTCGGCCGCGGCCGACGTGGAGTCCAGCGTCGGGGCGATGTAGTTGCCGCTGCTGTTCTTCACGCTCGCGTAGGTGAAGTTGTTCTGCAGCGCGTACGCCTGCTCGACGTACCCGACCGCGCCAGGCGTCTGCTTGATCGCGGCGGCGACGCCGTCGTTGCCCTTCGCGCCGGTGCCGGTCGGCCACTTGAGCGTCTTGTCGACGCCAACCTGGCTCTTCCACTGGGAGCTGTAGGCCGCCAGGAATCCGGCGAAGCCCTTCGTCGTGCCCGAGGAGTCCG
>JADGPM010000206.1 GCA_017882425.1 Solirubrobacteraceae bacterium | reverse complement strand
TCTTGGGCGCGACGGCGAGGTTCGTCACGTCCGGGGCGATCTGCTGGACCTGAGCGAGGGCCGGCGCTGCGAGGCCGACGACGATCAGGGCGGTGGCGGCAAGTGTTCTGCGGGCATCCATGCGACGAGGGACGGTAGCGCGCGAGCGCATCGGCGCGTCGCGGTTCCATGCCCGTGCTCCCCGCAACCAGGTACTAGTGTGCGGCGCCGATGACGACGTGGTGGCGCCGGTCGCCGGACATCAGCGGTCGCGAGATCGCGCTCGCGGCGCTCGGCGCGGCGCTGCTCCTCCTCGCGCTCTTCTGGCCGCTCCCACTCCACCTCGGCCGTGACATCCCGCTCGACACGGGCGATCCCCTCTCGCAGACCTGGCAGGTCGCCTGGGACGGGCACGCGCTCACCGCCCAGCCGCTGCACCTGTTCCAGGCCAACCAGTTCTGGCCACTGCGCAACACGCTCGCGTTCTCCGACGCCCTGCTCGGCTACGCCCCCGCGGGCCTGATCGGCTCGGGCCCGCATGCGGCCGTCGTGCGCTACGACCTGCTGTTCCTCTTCGCCGGGGCGCTCGCGCTCCTCGGCGCGTTCCTGCTCGCACGTGAGCTCGGCGCCCCGCGCTGGGCGGCGGCGATCGGCGGGGCGGCATTCGCCTGCGCGCCGTGGCGGCTCGAGCAGGGCGGCCACCTGCACGTGCTCTCCAGCGGCGGCATCCCGCTCGCGCTGTTCCTGCTCCTGCGCGGCTACCGCCGCGAGCACACCGGCCTGATCCTCGCCGGCTGGGCGGTCTGCGCCTGGCAGTTCTCGCTCGGCTTCACGCTCGGTCTGCAGCTCGGGTACCTGCTGGTCGTGCTCGCACTGCTCGCGGGGGTGTGGTGGTGGCGCGCGGGCCGCCCGCGGCCGGCGCGGCGCCTCGTCGTGGCGACGCTGGTCGGCGGCGGCCTCTTCGCGGTGCTGGCAGTCGCGCTCGCGCGCCCGTACCTGCAGGTCCTCCACGATCATCCCGAGGCACGGCGGACGGCCGCGCTCGTCGCCCGCTACTCGGGTCCGCCGCGGATGTTCCTGGCGGCATCGCACACCGATCTCGTCTGGGGCGGCGCGACCGCCGGGGTGCGCCACGGACTCCCGGTCGTCCCTGAGGAGACGCTGTTCCCGGGCCTGGCGATCCTGGCGCTGGCGCTCGCCGGCCTGGGCTGGCGGGGGTTCCCGCGACCGCTGCGCATCGGGCTCGGCGTGGCCGCGCTGGTGCTCGCGATCCTCTCGCTCGGCTTCCAGATGCACGGCGTGGGCCGCTTCCTGCCCTACAGGCTGCTCTACGAGGTCGTCCCGGGCTGGAAGGGCATCCGCGTCCCCGGGCGCCTGCACACGCTGACGACCCTCGCGCTCGCCATCCTGGCGGCGGGCGGCGCGGCCCGTGCGATGGCGGCGACCGAGGCACGCCGCGGGCGCCGGGCGGCCGGCGTGCTCGCCGCGGGCCTGCTCGCGGTGGTGATCCTCGAAGGCGCCGGCTTCGGGATCGATCGCGGCGGCGCCGCACTCGCCGGGTACCCGCACCCGCGCGCCCCGGCGATTCCCGCCGGCCTGGCCGCCGTGCGCGCGCCGCTGCTGCAGCTTCCGGTGCGCCCCGACGACAACCGCCGCTACCTGCTGTGGTCCACCGCCGGGTTCCCGCGCATGCTCAACGGGCGCAGCAGCTTCGAGCCGCGCACGTTCGTCCGCACGACGCGTGCCGTCGAGGGCTTCCCGGATGCCGCCTCGGTCGCGCTCCTGCGCGCCGAGGGCGTGCGCACCGTCGTCATCCATGCAGACCGGGCGTCCGGGTCGGCATGGGCCTCGTGGGCCGCGCGCCCGGTCGCCGGGCTAGGCCTGCGCCGCGAGCGCCGGGGCCCGCTCGTGATCTACCACCTCGACGGCTGAGGGCTCCGGCGCCTGCGCGCGCCGGCTGCGCCAGTCGGCGAGCGCGAGCGCGAGCGCGGCCGCGATCACGGCACCCCAGACGATCTGCGCGGACAGCCCGTGGTGGTCGACGGCCCCCTTCGCCGTGGACCCGACGCCGAGGATCATCCGCTCGCCGAACGCCGGGCCCAGCACGAGCGCGAGCAGCGCCCACCCGGTGAGGGCGCCGACGGCGATGCGCAGGTCGCGGCGCACGGGGATCGGCCCCGTGGCGAGCGCGCCGAGCGTCAGCGCCGCTGCGAGGGCCAGCAGCACCGGCAGCAGCGCCACCCAGCCGTTCCCGCCGCCGAACACCGCCACCAGCGTGTGCTGGAAGTTGTCGTGCTTCAGGCGCGACCACCATTGCCAGAGGCTGCCGGTGCCGATCAGCGGGTAGGTCAGGGTCCCGACGGCCATCACGACGAAGCTGCACGTCGCCAGCACGAGCGTCGTCGCCGGCAGGCGCCGCCAGCTCTCGGCGAAGCCGATCGCGATGAACGGGAGCATCGGGATCAGGAACCGCGGGCCGGGTGAACCGCCGCCGAACGGCAGCCAGTAGCCGGTGTCGTAGACGAACAGCGCGAGCACGAGGGCGGCGATCGTCCACGCCTCGGCCCGCCGCCCGCGGCGGTACAGGAGCAGCGTGCCGATGAAGCCCATCGCGACGACGGGCGTCAGCGCGAGCAGGCCGCGCGGCGAGATCAGCAGCTCGAGCGCGACGCGCGGGTCGGGCCAGCCGATGCCGAAGAAGCCGCCGGAGTTGAGCCCGAGCGTGTCGTGGCCGCTGAACCCCTGCCGGTCGACCGCGTTCGCGTAGGACGTCGTCGTCACCGATCCGAACGCCCACAGGTTGTAGACGAGCAGCGGCAGCAGACCGGCGAGGACCCCCGCTGTGAAGACGCCCGCGCGGGTCAGGAGCGCGCGGGCGCCGGCGCCCATGGCATCCGGGCGCAGCACGCCGTAGAGCCCGATGATGGCGCCCACGATCGCGAACGGGTACTCCGTCGTGACGGCCAGCCCGCAGAGCAGCCCGGCGACGGCGACGCGCGTCAGCCGCGCCGGGCCGTCGCGCTCGTGCCACAGCAGGGCGAACGCCGCGAAGGCGAGCAGCGAGGCGAGCACGTGACCGAACAGCTGGACCGCGAAGGGCATGATCAGCGTGCCCGTCCCGAGCGTCAGCGCGGTCGCCGTCCCCAGCCCCGGCTGCAGGCGCTCGGCGACGCGGCGCACGAGCAGCAGGAGCGCCAGCGCCGGCAGCACGGTGCCGAGCAGGCCGAGCGCCCAGATCAGCGGCGCCTGGATCTCCAGACGGCGCTTCATCACGGCGGCCCGGGACGCCGAGTAGCCGTAGGTCGCGACGTTCAGGCCGTGGTAGGTCCACTGGCGGGCGCCGTGCCGGCGCGCGTTGTCGGCGGCCTCGCGGGCGAGCTTGGGGCCGCCGACGGCGTCGATCGCCTTCCAGGCCGGCAGCAGCAGCAGCGGCAGGCCCGGCGCCTTGACCGAGAAGAAGTGCCCGTTCGTGTAGGACTTGTCGCGCGTCTCCCAGTGGTAGCGGTCGATCTGCGCCGTCCCGTCGCCGAGCGACTTGACGAGCGCGAAGTACGACGTCTGCGCCCAGCCGAGCGACTGCATGATCAGCGCCCAGCCCAGCGCGAGCGTCACGAGCGCCGCGGTGCCCAGGCGCCGGCGGCGGCGATCCACGCCGCCCGCGTGCGCGGGCGGCGCTGTCCGATCCGTTCTGAGGGCCGCGTCCGTCATCGACGAACGCGGATCGTAGTGCCTGCGTCTGGCAGGATGGCGGGATGGCGATGTTCCACGAAGGCCAGGCGATCTGGGTCCAGCAGCAGGACGGGTCGGCGCGCGCGGCGATCTACGTCGGCACGGACGAGAACGCGACCTGGTTCGGCGGGACGCCCGCCGTCTACGTCGTCTACCCCGACACGCGTTCAGGGGAAGAGGTCCTGATGGAGCGCGTGACGGTGCGCGACGCCCCGGACGTGCACCCGGCGAGCGGCTGAGCACGGACGAGCCCGCGTGGGCGGTCCGAGGACCCCCCACGCGGTGACCAGCCAGCCCTCGCGCTAGGCGAGCCCCCCCGGGCGCTGTGCTGTCTCGTTCGTGCCATCGGCTCGCGCGACGCGCGTGAGCCTCAGGTTCCTGTCGCCCGGATCCACGGGCTCCTCCGCGGCCGGGTCCGCCCCGCCCACCGCCGGGGTGCCCTGCGCGACGGCCTCTGCCTGGAGGGCGCGTGCCCTGTCGATCCCGGCCCTGAGGTTGTCGAAGGGGCTCATGCCCGCCGGCCCCGGAGGTCGAGCACGACGACGGTCGGATCGTGCGGATCGACCTTCACGGCGACGGTGGCCCCGGGCTGCAGCATCGGTGCCTGTGTGCGCGGCACGGGCTGGCGGGCGACCGTCGTGTAGGGCGCGTGGCCCGGCACCGACACCTCGAGCCGGAGCTCGCACAGCGGATGGTCGCGCAGCGTGCCGTCGATGTCGGAACGGGACAGCAGACGCGCCGTGGCAGGGAGGCCCGCTGCGCTGAGGCGGCGCCGCGTGCGGACGCCGGCGGCGGCGTCGCGACTCTGCGCGAGCGCGTCCCCCAGCCGTGGGCGCTGCTCGCGCCCGGACGTCGGCGTTCCCATGCCGCAATCCTTGCGCGGCGTGGAGCGCTTGTCAGTATCGGTTGGGTCTCATGTCAGCTGCGCAACGCGACGCCGACGAGCACGGGCTCGGGCTCGAGGCGCACGCCGAAGCGCTCGTCGACGCGGTCCACGATCTCCTGCGCGAAGCCGAGCAGCTCGGCGGTCGTCGCGCCGCCGCGGTTCGTGAGCGCCAGCGCGTGCCGCGTCGACAGGCCGACCGCCCCGCGCCGCTGCCCCCTGCGAAAGCCGGCCCGCTCGATCAGCCAGGCTGCGGAGGTCTTGACCCGTCCGCCGGTCTCGGGGAAGCGCGGCGGCGCGGCGGCGCCCGAGCCGAGCACCTCGGCGGCGCGCCCTTCCAGGCGCCCGAAGGCGGCCGCGTCGATGATCGGGTTCGTGAAGAACGACCCGGCGCTCCAGGTGTCGTGGTCGCCCGGGTCGAGGAGCATCGCCTTCCCGCGGCGCAGCGCCAGCACCGCCGTGCGCACGTCCGCGAGCGGGGCGCGGTCGCCGGGAGCTGCGTCGAGCGCGCCGGCCAGCTCGGCGTAGCGCAGCGGCTCGGAGAGGTCCGACGACGTGAGCTCGAAGGTCACGCCCAGCACGACGTGGCGTGCGGCGTGCTTGAAGACGCTGGAGCGGTAGCCGAAGCCGCAGGCCGCCGGATCGAGCTCGGCGACCTCGCCGCTGCGACGGTCGAGCACCCGCACGGCGCGGATCGCGCTCGCGACCTCCTGCCCGTAGGCGCCGACGTTCTGGATCGGTGTCGCCCCCGTCGAGCCGGGGATCCCGGCGAGGCATTCGACCCCGGCGAGCCCGTCGGCGACGAGCGACGCGACGAGGTCGTCCCACGGCTCGCCCGCCGCGGCGCGGACGCGCACCCGCGCGCCCGCCCTCGAGCGCTCGACGCCGTGCGTGGCGATGCGGACGACCGTGCCCTCGAAGCCCGCGTCCGCGATGACGACGTTGCTCCCGCCGGCGAGCACCAGGACGGGCTCGCCCGCCGTGTCGCACGCGCGGACGGCCTCGACCAGTTCGTCCTCGGTGGTGACGGTCACGAGCCGGTGCGCGGGGCCGCCGAGGCGCAGCGTCGTGAGCGGCGCCAGAGGGGCGTCGGAGATGGCGTCGGTCACGGCGCTGACAAGGGTAGACCCGGGCGGGCGGATGCGAGCTCCGTTCAGCGCGTCCGCCCTCGGCCTGCTGTCGGCGCTCGCGTGCGCAGGTCCTGCTTCCGGGACGAACCGCCGGGCGTTCACCGTGCTCTGGGAGCGGGGCCCACGGGGTTCTGCGAGACTCGCCGGGACGGTCATTCTCCTGAGAGGAGCACGTGATGGGCCTGGATCTTGCTCTCGTCCGCTTCAGCGGCCAGACCGCAGCGTCGGCCGCCTTCGGGACCATGCGTGACCGTGTCGGGCCGGACGCCCCGTGGACGCACGAGGTGGCGCTCGTCGAGCATCACCACAACGGCCGCATCGCGCTGCGCGGGACGTTCGCCGGCCACTACGTCGACGTCGACGAGGAGGACCACGTCTCCCAGCCGGGCGCCGCCGCGGGGGCGCTGACCGGTGGCCTGATCGGGCTCGTGTTCCTCGGCGGCCCGGTCGGGATGGCCCCGGGCATCGTCGTCGGAGCGGCCGTGGGCGCCGAGCGCGGCAAGGCCACCGAGGTCGAGGCCGAGCCCGAGGCGCTCGTCGAGGAGCTGCGCGCCGCGGTGCCGAAGGGCTCGTCGGCGATCGTGCTGCTCGCCGAGTCGAGCCATGTCGACGCGATGCTCGCGGCGGTCGACGGCGGACGCGCCGAGGTGGTGCGACGCACGATCGACGGCGACGAGCTCGAGGCGCTGGTCGCCTCCGTCGGCGAGACCCCGGCCGCCTCCTCCGGGCCCCAGCGCGACGGCGACCCCGCCGCCGGGGCGCGCTGAGCTGCGCGTCAGGGGTTCACGGCGAGGAACAGGAAGGCACTGAACAGCACGAGGTGGATGCCGGCCTGCTGGATCGTCGCCCGGCCGGGCAGGACGGTCAGTGTGCCCATCACCACGGTGATCACGAGCAGCACGATCTGCGTCGTCCCGAGACCCAGCACGAGCG
>JADGPM010000205.1 GCA_017882425.1 Solirubrobacteraceae bacterium | reverse complement strand
TGACGCGGGGCGGCCGCGCGTGTTGACCCTCCCTGAGGGTCTGTTCGGCCCGGATCGTGTCGACGTCGCGTATGAACCCTGGCGGGCCCTTCGGCCCACGGCGCTCCGTGTCGGGCCGGACTCCCGCGCGCCGGTCGTGCTCGCCGAGAGCGGCGAGCCGGTGGAGTTGGCCGCCGACCAGCACCTCGGACGTCAGACGACTCGCAATCCGACGTGCCTGGACAGGCCGCCGCTTCGCGCGGCGGTCGACGGTTTCGTCTGGGGCTACTGCATGCCGCCGGCGATCCGCAAGTCCGGCTGGATGCGGCTGGTCGATCTGGAGGCCGATCCGACATTCGCGGGCCTCGCCTGCGGCCCCGCCCGCGCAGATTTCGACCGACGGCGCCCCGAGGAGTGCGGCGGTCACTGCGACGGTCGACCGCTGACCGGCCTGCGCCCCGCGTCGGGGGCGGCCCAGGTGACCGCGCGTGACCTGTACCTGCGCTACGCGCCGCACAGCACCGCGTTCCGATACCTCGTCGCCGGCGATCAGGTCCAGCTCCTCGTGCAATGGCAGTCGGCGGATGCCTGGTTCGGCGTGGAGGTCCGGCGCGCCCGATGGACAGCCCCGCGGGCGCGCGGCTGGGTGCTGGCGAGCGATCAGACGATCACCCCCGGCTGACCCTCGCGCGCCGGGGCGACCATGGGTCGCGCGCGTCGTCGGGCCGCCGCGACGGAGGAACGCGGCGACGCCGGCGGCGCTACCCCTCGACGAGGCCGATGATCGTCTCGGGGCGAACACCGTCGAACCGCATCGCCTCCGCCGCGGCCTCGGTCTGGAGTGCCGCCTCCCATGCGGCGAGGTCAGGGACCTCGACGAGCAGGCCGACGCGATTCGAGCCGGCGGGGTCCCGGAAGGTGCGCGCCGTCATGCCAAGCGGCCCGAAGAGCTCCTCGCGCTTGGGCGATGCGAGCCAATGGTCGACGTCGTCCACCTCGTGAAAGACCAGCAGCGTTTCCATGTGCTCCTCCTTCGCACAGCGAAGCGCTGTGCTCCGTGGTTTGCGTGAGCCCGAGCGACCGTACCGGGTTCACGAGTCGCGGTGCACCACGTCCACGACGACGTCCGGGCTCGCGGAGTACCGAGCACCGAGCGC
This sequence comes from Solirubrobacteraceae bacterium, assembly GCA_017882425.1. GTDB lineage: Bacteria > Actinomycetota > Thermoleophilia > Solirubrobacterales > Solirubrobacteraceae > F1-60-MAGs163. Next base: position 6,313 of record JADGPM010000205.1, on the reverse strand, counting down.
CTCGGAGATGGCCACCGACCGATGCCGGCCCCCGGTGCACCCGATGGCGATCGTGAGATGCGCCTTCCCCTCGTCCACGTACTGCGGGATCAGGAAGTCGAGCAACGGCAGCAGCCGCTCATAGAACGCCTCCAGCTGGCCGCCCCGCGCGACGTACTCGACGATGCGCTCGTCGCGCCCGGTGAGGGGGCGCAGCTCGGGGACGTAGTGCGGGTTGGGCAGGAAGCGGACGTCGAGCACCATGTCGGCGTCGCGCGCGGGGCCGTTCTTGAAGCCGAAGCTCTGGAAGGTGAGCGCCATGCGCGCGGCGCTGGAGCGCGGCAGCAGCTCGTCGGCCAGCTTGCGGCGCAGCTCGTGGGCCTTGAGCCCGGTCGAGTCGACGATGACGTCGGCGCGGGCGCGCAGCGGCTCGACGAGCCGGCGCTCGGTCTCGATCCCCTCGGCGACGCTCCCGGCCGGGCTCAGGGGGTGGCGCCGGCGCGTCTCCTTGTAGCGGGTCTGAAGCGCCTCGTCGCTCGCGTCGAGGAACAGCACGCGGTGGTTGATCCCCGCGGCGTCGAGCTCGTCGAGCACGGCGGACATCTGCGGGAAGTACGCGCCGCCGCGGGCGTCGGAGACGATCGCGGCCTGCTGCACCTTGGAGCCCTCGTGCAGGAACAGGTCGACGAGCCCGCGGATCATCTCGGGCGGCAGGTTGTCGACGCAGAAGTAGCCCGCGTCCTCGAAGACGTCCATGGCCGTCGACTTGCCGGCGCCGGACAGGCCGGAGATGACGACGAGATCGGCGAGGGCGATGTCGTTGGCGGCCATCACGACGAAGTATCGACGCTCGCGCGGCGGGTCAGGCGGACGAGGCGCGATCGGGCTGCCGCCGCGAGCGCGAGCGCCCGCCTCACGGCGTCGGCCGGCGCAGGAACGTGTGGACGTCGCGGGCGATCTTCGGCGGCAGGCCGGGCACGCCCTCGAGCTCCTCGCGGCTGGCGGCCAGGACGGCGTCGGGCGAGCCGAAGTGCGCGAGCAGCGCCTTCTTGCGCGACGGGCCGACCCCCGGGAGCGCGTCGAGCGCGGAGGTCGTCATCGCACGGTCGCGCCGCGTGCGGTGGTGGCCGATCGCGAAGCGGTGCGCCTCGTCGCGCACGCGCTGGAGCAGCTGCAGGCCGGACGTGTCGTGCTCGAGCACGACCGGCGACGTGCTGCCGGGCAGGAAGACCTCCTCGATGCGCTTGGCCAGCGAGACGACGGCGACGCCGCGCTCGCGGAAGTCCTGCAGGACATCGAGGCCCGCTGACAGCTGGCCCTTCCCGCCGTCGATCACGACGAGGTTCGGCAGCGCCGCGAACGACTCGTTGTAGGACGGGTCGTGCGGTGAGAGCTCGCGCTGGCTCTCCCAGTTGCGGATGCGGCGGGTGAGCACCTCGCGCATCGCCGCGAAGTCGTCGGGCACGCCGTCCTCGAGCGTGCGCAGCGTGAAGCGCCGGTAGTCGGACTTCTTGGCGGCGCCGCCCTCGAACACGACCATCGAGGCGACGCTGTGGGTGCCCATGAGGTTCGAGATGTCGAAGCACTCGATGCGCACCGGGAGCGTGTCGAGGCCGAGCGCCGCCTGCAGCTCGTCGAGCGCCTCGACCCGCTGGCGCCTGGAGCGCTCGGCCTTGAGGCGCTCCTGGTCGAGCGCGAGCAGCGCGTTGCGCTCGGCGAGCTCGAGGATCCGGCGCTTGTCGCCGCGCTCGGCCGCGCGCACCTCGACGGCGGCGCCGCGTCGCTCGCCGAGCGCCTCGCCGAGCGTCTCGCGATCGGCGGCGCTCAGCTCCTGCTGGACGATGACCTGCGCGGGAATGCCGTGGCGGCCGGCGTAGTACTGGGCGATGAACTCCAGTGAGACCTCCGCGAGCTCGAGCTCGCCGGGGTTCTCGAGGTAGAAGGACTGACGGTCGGCGAGCACGCCGTCGCGCACCTGGAAGACCTGCGCGTTGGCGTCCACCCCGTCGACGGCGACGGCGATCGCGTCGAGCGTACCGACCGCCTCGTTGGCGACCCGCTGGCGCTCGAGCAGCGAGCGGACCGCGCGCAGCCGGTTGCGTTCCAGCGCCGCGGTCTCGTATTCCCGGGCCTCGGCCGCGGCGTTCATCCGGCCCTCGAGGTCGCGTTCGATCTCGCGGTAACGGCCGGAGAGGAAGGCGATGACGCCGTCGATCGCCTCCATGTACCCCTCCCGCGTGACGTACCCGACGCACGGTGCTCCGCAGCGGTTGATGTGATAGTCGAGGCACGGCGAGCCGGAGCGCCGCCCGGGCTCCGTGCCCGTGCACGAGCGGTACTGGAAGACCTTGCTCAGGACGTCGAGCGTCGCGCGCGTGCGCTTCGCGTTCGAGTACGGGCCGAAGTACAGGCGGTTGCGCCGGTGGCGCTCGCGGGTGAAGTAGACGCGCGGGTAGTCCTCGTCCATCGAGATCGCGATGTACGGGTAGCTCTTGTCGTCGCGCAGGCGGATGTTGAAGCGCGGCTGGTGGCGCTTGATGAGGTTCTGCTCGGCGAGCAGCGCCTCGGCCTCGGTCGCGAGCAGCAGGAACTCGATGTCCGCGGCCTCGCCGACCATCTCCGTCGCACCGCGGGTGACCGGATTGCTGAAGTGGCTCGCGACGCGCTTGCGCAGCGAGCGCGCCTTCCCGACGTAGATGACCTCGCCCTCGGCGTCGCGGAAGAGATAGACGCCCGGGCCGTCGGGAAGCTGCCGGCGCTGGTCGCGCAGGCGCTGCCCGCGTTCGCTGCTGTTCCCGTTCGACGACACCACGATCGAGGATACGAGCGCCGTGGACGGCGGGCGTAGGATTCGCCCATGACGACGACGGCGCTGCGCACGTGCCCACTCTGCGAGGCCACCTGCGGCCTCGAGCTGACGATCGAGGACGGCCGCGTGACGAAGGTCCGCGGCGATGCGGACGACGTCTTCAGCAAGGGCTTCATCTGCCCGAAGGGCGCCAGCCTGGGCGAGCTGCACGACGATCCGAACCGCCTGCGCTCGCCGATGCGCCGCCGCGCGGACGGCACCTTCGAGGCCGTCTCGTGGGAGGAGGCGTTCGCCGAGATCGACGAGCGCCTGCGCGCGGTCGACGCCGCGCACGGCCGCCAGGCGTTCGCCGCCTATCTCGGCAACCCGACGGCGCACTCGCTCGGCGGCCTGCTCTACGGCCGCGCGCTGCTCAAGGCCCTCGGGACGCGCAACATCTACTCGGCCAGCACCGTCGACCAGTTCCCCAAGCAGCTCGCGTCCGCGCTGATGTTCGGGACGGGCCTGAGCGTCGCGATCCCCGACCTCGACCGCACCCGGCACCTGCTGATCCTCGGCGCCGACCCGATGGTCTCGAACGGCTCGCTGATGACCGCGCCGGACGTGCGCGGGCGCCTGCGCGCGATCCGGGCGCGCGGCGGGAAGATCGTCGTCGTCGACCCGCGCCGCTCACGCACGGCCGGTGAGGCCGACGAGCATCACTTCATCCGCCCCGGGAGCGACGCGCTGCTCCTGTTCGCGCTCGTGCACGTCCTCTTCGATGAGGATCTCGCCGATCCGGGCGCGCACCTCGCCCCCCACCTCGCCGGGCTCGACGAGGTCCGCGAGCTCGCCGCGCCGTTCACCCCGGAGGCTGTCGCGCCGGCGACCGGCATCGCCGCACCGGAGATCCGCCGGATGGCGCGGGAGCTGGCCGCCGCGCCGACCGCCGCCGTCTACGGGCGCATCGGGACGACGACGCAGAGCTTCGGCACCGCGGCGAGCTGGCTCATCGACGTGCTGAACATCCTCACCGGGAACCTCGACCGCCCCGGCGGCGCGATGTTCAACCGGCCGGCGGCCGGGTCGGGCAACACGCAGGGCGAGCCGGGCCGCGGACGCGGGACGGCGATCCACCGCTGGGGCTCGCGGGTGAGCGAGCGCGGCGAGGTCTTCGGCGAACTGCCGGTCGCATGCCTGACCGAGGAGATCACGACGCCCGGCGAGGGCCAGGTCCGGGCGCTCTTCACGATCGCGGGCAACCCGGTGCTCTCGACGCCGAACGGCGACCGGCTCGCCGAGGCGCTCGACGAGCTGGACCTCATGGTCTGCATCGACATCTACCTCAACGAGACGACGCGCCACGCGCACGTGATCCTGCCCGTGCCCTCGACGCTCGAGCGCGCGCACTACGACGTCGCGCTGTACCCGTTCGCGATCCGCAACATCGCCAACTGGTCGCCGCCCGTGTTCGACCTGCCCGACGGCGCCCTGGACGAGTGGGAGATCCTCGCGAAGCTCGCCGGGATCGCCGGTGGCGCCGGGCCGGAGGCGGACGTCGCGGTGATCGACGACTTCATCGCCGGCGAGGCTGTCCGGCGCGCCGTTCGCACGAAGGGCTCCCCCGTCAACGAACGCGACCCCGACGAGATCCTCGCGGCGCTCGAGCCGCGCGTCGGGCCCGCGCGGCTCGTCGACCTCATGCTGCGGACCGGCCCCTACGGCGAGGGCTTCGGCGCGAACCCCGGCGGCCTCTCGCTGGCGACGCTCGAGGCCGCACCGCACGGCGTGGACCTCGGGGCGCTGGAGCCGCGGATCCCGGAGGTGCTCCGGACCGAGACCGGCATGATCGAGCTCGCCCCCGAGCCGCTGACGGCCGAGGTGCCGCGACTGGTCGCGTCGATGGCCGCGGCCGGCGAGGCGGACGGCGGCCTGCTGCTGATCGGCCGGCGCCAGCTGCGCTCGAACAACTCGTGGATGCACAACATCCCGAAGCTCGTCTCGGGGCCGGAGGGCTGCACGGTGCTCGTGCACCCGGACGACGCCGAGCGGCTCGGCCTCGCCGACGGCGAGCCCGCGATCGTCTCCAGCGCGCGCGGTGAGATCCACCTCACCGCGCAGGTGACCGACGACATGATGCCCGGCGTCGTCTCCGTCCCACACGGCTGGGGCCACGACCTCGACGGCGTCGAGCTCGACGTCGCACGCGCGCACGCGGGCGCCAACGTCAACGTCCTCGGCGACTCCGGCGAGCTCGAGCCGCTGACCGGGACGGCCGTGCTGAACGCCATCCCGGTCGAGCTCGCGCCGGCGCGTCAGCCGGCGCCGGCCTGATCAATAGCCCCAATCCTGCGTGTGGCAGCCGCGGTCGAGCGGGCAGACCTCGCTCAGCCGGCCGTTCGGCTGCAGGAAGTCGGACTTCTGCCGGCGTGCCGCGACGGTGTTGCGGACCAGCTCGTGCGGGTCGTTGCCGGCGCGCGACGGGACGTTGCCCAGCGGCGGGACGTCCGTGCCGAGCGCGCCGCCGTCGCGGATCGGCCCGCTGTCCCACATGACGATCGCCGAGCCGACGGTGAGGTCGCTCGCCGGTGTGATCCCGTAGAGCGGGATCTTGTCGAACGTCCGGCCGGGGTCGTAGGCCGGCAGGCGGCCGACGGCGCCGGTGTTGTGACCGTCGCCGATCGTCCGCGCCTCGTTCTCAGCGGTGATCTGGGCGACCTGGTGATCGCCGACCGCGACGTCGAGCAGGACGCTGTGCAGCGGGGTGCTCTCCGGCGGTGAGCCGGTCATGTGCGCCGCCCAGCCGTCGGCCTCGCCGCGATCCCACAGGCTCTGGACGACCGTGAGGATGAGCATGCGGTTGAAGCGGTCGGGGTAGGCGGGAACGAAGAACGCGTTGTAGGCGTCGAAGTCGACGCTGCGCGGGAGCAGCAGGCTGTAGTCCATCCCGGGCACGCCGAGCACGGCGCGCTGGAAGTCGGGCGCGATCGCGGTGAGCGCCCCGCCGAAGATGCCGCCCTGGCTGTTGCCGTCGTAGAAGAGGTTCGACGTGTCGATCAGCGGGGCGCCCGTCGGGCCCTTGAAGGCGGCCTGGCTGACGAGCCCCTGCGGGTGGATCATCAGGCGCCCGAGCAGCAGCCCGTTGAGCAGGCCCTGCTGGAGGCGGTCCGCGAGCGACGGGAAGCCGGAGAAGTTCTTCAGGATCGAGATCGCGTTCGGCACGTCCTCGTCGGCCATGCCGATCTCACGGGTCGCGCAGAAGACGAAGTCGTGCTCCTGGGCCATCGCCTGGACGTTGCCGGCCATGACCTCGTCGGGGCTGCCGAGCAGCCCGTGCCCGTAGAGGCTCAGCCGCGCCGGGGCGGCGAGGGCGGCGCGCGGGATGACGCAGTAGAACTGCGCCTTCATCGTGTTCCCCTTGATGCGCTGGGGGATCCAGCTGAAGGCCGTCTTCTTCATCTTGCGGTAGGCGAACCGCGAGCCGGGCGGGCAGCCCGCCTTGTTCAGGTAGCACGGCGTGATCATCGTCCCGACGACCTCGCGCGC
>JADGPM010000204.1 GCA_017882425.1 Solirubrobacteraceae bacterium | reverse complement strand
CCGAACAGCTCGCGGAGCACGGCGAGGCGGCCGTGACCGCCACCCTGCTCGAGCGCCTTCATGCGGATCGTCGGCTCGTGCAGCAGGCGCTGCATGACCGCGCGCGCCATCGCCTCGACGCGGGCGATGTCGCGGGGCGACGCGCTGTCCCAGCGGCCCTCGTTCTCCGCCAGCACCTGCTCGACGATCGCGGTGCCGTGCTCGCGCAGCGCGCTGATCGTCGATGTCGAGCCCTGCTGGCCCATCCAGCTCGAGAAGCGGTCGATCTCATCCTCGACGATCGCCTCGGCACGCTCGCGCTCGCCCTCGCGAACGCCCAGGTTGCGCGCGGCGCTCGCCTGCAGGTCGTCCATGTCGAGCAGCGTGACGCCGGGGACCTCGGCGCACTCGTGCTCGATGTCGCGCGGGACCGCGATGTCGATCAGGACGAGCGGGCGTCCGCCGCGCTCCTGCATGACGACGCGCAGCTCCTCGGCGCCGACGATCGGATGCGGCGAGGAGGTCGAGGCGACGACGATGTCGGCCTCGAGCATCGCGTCCGGGAGCTGGTCGAGCGAGCCGACGCGTCCGCCGAAGCGCTCGGCGAGCGAGTGCGCGCGCTCGGCGTGGCGGTTGGCGACGAACAGCGTCGTGACGCCCTGCTCGGCGAGCGCGCGCGCCGTCAGCTCGGCCGTCTCGCCTGCGCCGATGACGATGACGTTGCGGTCGACCAGCTCCCCGACCGTGCTGCGGGCGACGTCGACGGCGATCGACGACGTGCTGACACGGGCGGTGCCGAGCGCGGTCTCGGTGCGCACGCGCTTGCCGGTCTGCAGCGCCGCGCGGAAGAGACGGTTCGTGAACGGGCCGGTCGTGCCGGCTGCCAGCCCGGCCTCGTAGGCGCGGCGCACCTGGCCCTGGACCTCGCTCTCGCCGACGATCATCGACTCCAGGCCGGCGGTGACGCGGAAGAGGTGGCGCGCGGCGTCGCAGTTGCGCGGCGAGTAGACGACGTCGACGAGCTCGGTCGGGCGGATGCCTGCGCGCCTGGCGAGTTTGCCGAGCAGCTCGGCTTCGGCTTCGACGGCGTCGCTGACGACGAGATAGACCTCGGTGCGATTGCAGGTGGAGATCGCCACCGCCTCGCGCACGACCTCACGGCCGACGAGCTCGCGGACGAAGCGCTCCGCCTCGCGCTCGGTGAGCGCGAGGCGCTCGCGCATCGCGACCGGCGCGGTCTTGTGCGAGATGCCGATGACGAGCAGCTCGCTCACGCCTCGCCTCCCGTGCTCACCGGCTCGGCATCCGGGGCGGCGGGGTCGGCGGTCGTGCCCTCGACCGCCTCGTCGACGAGGCGGTTGACCTCGCTGAGCTCGCGCTCCAGGCGCGAGGCGCGCGTCGCCATGATCGCGAAGTAGACGAGCAGCACCGCGAGGAACACGAGGTAGGCCGCGGCGACGTAGCCGCCGTTGGTGGGGAGCTTGTCGCTCACGACGCGGACACCCGGGGGGCGGCGCTGCGCCCGCGGATCGCGGCGGCGTCCGGGCCGCCGAGCTTGCGCTTGAGCGAGCGCAGCTGCGCGCGGTTGTGCTTCGCGGTCATCTCGTACTTCCAGAGCGTCACGAACAGGAGCGCCATGCCGACGACACAGGTGTAGAACGCGACCTTCATGTCGCCCGGCAGGCTGCCGCCGGAGGAGTTCAGCACACGCGGGTGGATCAGCGGGTTCGCCAGGCGCACGGCGAGGAAGTTCAGCGGCACGAACGCGCCCGCGACGATCGCGAACACCGCGGCGTACCGCGACTGCTTCTCCGGATCCTCGATCGAGAAGCGCAGCGGCTGATAGGTCGCGTACAGCAGGAAGACGATCAGGAACGAGACGAGCGTCGGCTCGTCCCACACCCACCACTGGCCCCACGCGGCCTTCGCCCAGATCGAGCCGGTCACGAGCGCGGCGGCGCAGAAGATCAGCGACTGGTGGATCGCCGTGTAGGCGCGCAGGTCATGGCGCGGGTCGTTCGTGCGCAGGTACTGGATCGCGCAGATGCCGCCGAAGATGAACCCGCACAGCGACACGATCGCCAGCGGCACGTGCAGGTAGAAGATCTTCTGCGAGAACCCCTGGTCGGCCTCGATCGGCGCGTAGAAGGCGGCCAGTGCGAAGCCGCCGGTCAGGACGACCGCGGTGAGGATCGAGAGGACGCGAAGGCGCGTCCCGTAGAGCTTGCGCGATGTTGGCATCGACGGTGGTGGGCTAGTCCTCGACGAGGAAGTCGAACAGCGCGTAGGCGAGGAGCCCGAAGACCAGATCGTACAGCCCGAGCACAGCAGGCCAGCGCCCCGTCAGCGCGTGGTCGCCGTGCAGCGCCAGCAGCGGTGCGCTCGCGCGCGCCGCGGCGATCACGACGGGCAGCAGCAGCGGCAGCGCGAGGATCGACGTGATCAGGTCCCGCGCACGAGTCTGGACGGCGATCGCGGCGACGAGCGTGCCGACGACGGCGACGCCCACGTCGGCCAGCAGGAGCACCGCGAGAAGCCGCAGCCACGTCCCGGGGCCCGGCGTGGGGCCGAGCAGCAGCACGGCGAACAGCGGCACCGCGACGAGCTCCAGCGCGACGAGGAACGTCAGCAGCGCGCCGGCCTTGGCGAACAGCAGCGCCGTGCGGTCGACGGGCGCGAGCAGGAAGCCCTCGAGCCCGCCCTCGTCGCGGTCGGCGACGAACAGCCGGCCGATCCCGAGCAGGGCGGCGAGCGTCAGCGTGACCCAGAGGACCCCGGAGGCGAGGTCGCCCTCGACCGTGTCACGGCGCAGCGCGAAGTGGAAGACGACGTAGGTCATCGCCGAGAAGAGGGCCATCGCCACGAGCGTCTGCGGAGCGCGGCGCTCGAGCCGCAGCTCCTTGGCGAGCACGGCGCGCGCCGCGGCCGACGTCGAGGGGGGGGACGGCGCGCTCACCGGTACAGCTCCCCGATCTGCTCGGCCGTGACGTCGGCCGCAGGCGCCAGCAGCGCCTGCCTGCCGGCGCGCAGCCCGAGCGCGACGTCGCCCTCGGCCAGCCCGCCCGCGGGGTCGTGGCTCGTGACGACGCGCGTGCGCCCGCTGGAGCGGCCGATCAGCGGCTCGACCTGCTCGGCCGCCGCGGGGTCGAGGTTCGCCCGGGGCTCGTCGAGCAGCAGCACCTCCGGGTCGTGCAGCACCGCGCGGCAGACCGCGAGGCGCTGCACCATCCCGCGCGAGTACGCGTGCACGCGGTCGTCCCCGCGCCGCTCCAGCCCGACGGCCGCCAGCAGCTCGGCGATCCGCTCGGTCGACGCGGCCTCCGAGAGGCCGTGCAGCCGTGCGTGGTAGGCGAGGTTCTCGCGCGCGCTGAGGTCGCCGTAGAGCAGCGGCGCGTGGCCGAGGAACCCGATGCGCCCGCGCACCGCCCAGCCCTCGCGGCGCACGTCGCGCCCGAGCACGCTCGCCGTCCCGGCGGTCGGGCGCAGCAGGGTCGCCAGGACGCGCAGCAGGGTGGACTTGCCGGCGCCGTTGGGGCCGAAGACGACGAGCGTCCGGCCGGCGTCGAGCGCGAGGGTGACGTCGTCGAGCGCGGCGCGCTCGCCGTAGCGCCGCACCAGGCCGCTGGTGGCGATCGCCGGCGGCGAAGCCTCGGACTCAGTGCTCACCGGCGGCGCGGCCCCCGTCGCGCGTCAGCGAGTCGGCGGCATGGCGCAGGGCCGGCGCGATGACCGGGACGAGCTGGTCGATCGCCTTCGGGTTCCCCGGGAGGTTGATGATCAGCGTGCGCCCCGCGATCCCGCTGACGCCGCGCGTCAGCAGCGCCATCGGCTGGTGGCGCAGGCCCTCGATCAGCATCGCCTGCTGGAAGGCGGGCGCGTCACGCTCGATGACGTCGCGCGTGGCCTCAGGGGTGACGTCGTCCGGGGTCAGGCCCGTGCCGCCGGTCGTGACGACGAACCGCACGTCGTCGTCCACGAGCGCGCGCAGCCGCGCGGTGATCGCCGCGCGATCGTCCGGCAGGACCTCGACGGGCGCGACGTCGCAGCCCGCCCGCCGCAGGAGCTCGGCGAGGTGCTGGCCGGACGTGTCCTCGCCGTCGCCGGCGGCGAGGGTGGTCGAGATCGTGAGCACGACGGTGCGCATCGCAGGGGACCGTACCCGGGGTGGGTGGGGATAGGCTCGACCGCGATGCGCGTCGCAGTTGTCGGAGCGGGGTTCGCGGGGCTGGCGGCTGCCGATGCCCTGCAGCGCGCCGGCCACGACGTGATCGTGATCGAGGCGCGCGAGCGCGTCGGCGGGCGGGTGCACTCCGTCCCGTTCGCCGGCGGACTCGTCGAGCGCGGGGCCGAGTTCGTCTTCGAGGACCATGTGGAGGTGCACCGGTTCTGCGGCCGGTTCGGCCTGACCCTCGCCGACAAGGGCGTGCCGTACGGTGCGCGCGAGCCGCGTGGCGGCGATGGCCCGCCGGTGAGCCGCGCGGAGGTCTCGGCGGCGGCGGAGGGCCTGGAGGCGGCGGCCCGCGGCGGCGGCTCGGTCGCGGACGCCGTCGGCCGGCTCGATGCGCCGCCCGCCGTCCGCGCCGCGGTGCGTGCACGGCTGGAGATGACGCATGCGACCCCGGCCGACGAGCTCGACGCCGCAGTGCTGGAGGACGCCGGCTCCTCATTCGGCGACTACCCGTCGTTCACGGTCGCCGAGGGCAACCAGGCCATCGCGCGCGAGCTCGCCGCCGGCCTGCCGGACGTCCGCCTCGGCCGGCCGGTCAGGG
>JADGPM010000203.1 GCA_017882425.1 Solirubrobacteraceae bacterium | reverse complement strand
TCGTCGCGGTGGTAGAGCGGGACGCTGATCGCCGGCGACCCGGTGAGGTTCGAGACGGGTGTGAACGGCGTGAACAGCGCGGCGCGATGGAAGCCCGTCGTCATCGGGTCGGCGCTGCACGTGTCGATGGTGCCGAGCGGCAGCTGCGGCTCGGCGAGCACGGGGCAGAGGATCGCGTCGTACTGCGCGGTCCACTGCACGATGCCCTTGGCCGCCGCCTGCAGCTGGATCTCAGCACCGGCATAGCTGAGCGCGTCGATCTCGCGCGCGGCCCTCCACAGCGCCATCGTCAACGGCTCGAGGTCGTCCTCGGTCGGCTCGCGTCCGGCGATCTGCGCGGCGAACGCCGTCTGCAGCGAGATCATCGGCGCCCACAGCGCACCGAACATGTCCTCCAGGCCCGGCATCGCCCACGGCGGGTCGGCTTCGACCACGGTGTGCCCGAGATCGCGCAGCAGGTCGGCGGCGTCGGCGACGGCCTGGACGTAGGCCGGGTCGGCCTCGGCGCCCGCGACCGGCGAGAGCGTCGTCAGCGCGATCCGCAGCCCCTGCGGCTCGGCCTGCGTCTGCGCGGCGAACGGCGAGGCCGGCGGTGCCGCCCAGGCGACGTCGCCCAGGTCCGGCCCGGCCATCACGTCGAGTGCCACGGCGGTGTCGTTCACCGTCCGGGTCAGCACGCCGTCGATGCCCAGGAACGAATAGCCGCCGAACGGCGCGGGCGTGACGCGGCCGCGCTGCGCCTTGAGGCCGACCAGCCCGCAGCACGCTGCGGGGATGCGCGTCGAGCCGCCGCCGTCGTTGGCGTGGGCGATCGGGATCATGCCCGCGGCGACGGCCGCGGCGGCGCCGCCGGACGAGCCGCCCGTCGTGCGCTCGGGGTCCCACGGGTTGCGCGCGGGGCCGAAGCGCCGGGGCTCGGTCGTGTTGACGATGCCGAGCTCGGGGAGATTCGTCGTTCCGACGACGATCGCGCCGGCCTCGCGCAGCCGCGTCACGAGCACCGCGTCGAGCGGTGCGAGGAAGTCGCCGAAGAACTCCGAGGCGAACGTCCAGCGCTTGCCGGCGACGGGCCGGTTGTTCTTGATCGCGATCGGCACGCCCGCAAGCGGCCGCTCGTCGCCGGGCCTGACCGCGTCCGCCGCGGCGAGCGCGTCGTCGTGGAAGACGTCGATGAACGCGTTGTACGTCGGGTTGAGCGCGTCGATGCGTTGCAGCGAGGACTCGACGACCTCGCGTGCGCTGAGCTCGCCGCTGCGCACGAGCCCGGCGAGTTCGGTGGCGGGCCGGAACATGAGGTCGGCGGCGGTTGCGGCGTCGGTCACGGCGTTCTCCTCGGACGGTGGACGCGGAAATCTACCCGCCGGCCGCGACCACGGGGAGCGCCCAGGCCGGATCACTACTCTCCCCGTGCCCGAAAGCACAGACCAGGAGAGCCACCGTGTCTGAGGTTCAGTCAGGCCTTGAAGGCGTCGTCGCCTTCGCCACCGAGATCGCAGAGCCCGACAAGGAGGGCGGCGCGCTCCGCTACCGCGGTGTCGACATCGAGGACCTCGTCGGCGCCGTCCCGTACGAGAAGGTCTGGGGCCTGCTCGTCGATGGCACCATGGACCCCGGTCTTCAGCCGGCCGAGCCGCACCCGCTGCTCGTACGCTCGGGCGACCCGCGCGTCGACGTGCAGGCCGCCCTCGCGATGCTCGCCCCCGAGTGGGGGATGGGCCAGGTGCTCGACATCACCGACGACCAGGCACGGACCGACCTCGCCCGCGCGTCGGTGATGGCACTCTCGTTCGTCGCGCAGTCCGCGCGCGGGATCGGTGTCCCCTGGGTGTCGCAGGCGACGATCGACGAGGGCACGACGATCGCCGAGCGCTTCCTGTTGCGCTGGCGCGGCGAGTTCGATCCCGCGCACGCCAAGGCGATCGACGCCTACTGGATCTCCGCCGCCGAGCACGGCATGAACGCCTCGACGTTCACGGCGCGCGTCATCACGTCGACGGGCGCCGACGTCGCGGCGGCGCTCTCCGGCGCCGTCGGCGCGCTCTCGGGCCCGCTGCACGGCGGGGCGCCCTCACGCGTGCTGACGATGCTCGACGAGGTTGAGCAGCTCGGCGACGCCGACCGCTGGGTCAAGGACGCGCTCGACCGCGGCGACCGCCTGATGGGCTTCGGCCACCGCGTGTACCGCGCCGAGGACCCGCGCGCGCGGGTCCTGCGACGCACGGCGCGCGAGCTGCAGTCACCGCGCTTCGCGGTGGCCGAGGCGCTCGAGCAGGCCGCGCTGGCGGAGCTCCACGCGCGCAAGCCGGACCGCGTCCTGGCGACGAACGTGGAGTTCTGGTCGGCCGTCGTCCTGGACACCGCAGCGGTGCCGCCGGAGCTGTTCACGAGCATGTTCAGCTGCGCTCGCGTGGCCGGCTGGTCGGCGCACATCCTCGAGCAGAAGCGCGAGGGGCGCCTGATCCGCCCGACGGCGAAGTACGTCGGGCCGGCGCCGCGGCCGCTCTCTGCGGTGGCGTGAAGCCGGGAGGTCGTGGTCGGCGCAGCACCGCCGAGCAGATCAGGGCGGCTCGCTAGGCTGGCCCGCATGGCCGCACAGGACAACGGGATCGAGGTTCGCAACCTCCAGCGCGAGTTCAAGGGCGGGATCAAGGCCGTCGACGGCATCGACCTGTCCGTCGCGCCCGGCGAGATCTACGGCTTCCTCGGGCCCAACGGCGCGGGCAAGTCGACGACCGTCCTGATGCTCGTGACGCTGCTGCCCCCGACCGGCGGCTCGGCGACCGTCGCGGGCCTCGACGTCGTGCGCGAGGGTCCCGCGGTGCGGCGCGCGATCGGCGCCGCGCTGCAGGAGGCCGCGCTCGACGACTTCCTCACCGGCTGGGAGCACATCGATCTCCAGGGCGGGCTGCACGGGCTCACGAAGGACCAGTGCCGCAGGCGTGGCGAGGAGCTGCTGGACCGCGTCGGCCTGGCCGATGCGGCGAACCGCAAGGTGGGCGGCTACTCCGGCGGCATGAAGCGCCGGCTGGACCTCGCGCTCGCGCTCGTCCACGACCCCTCCGTGCTGTTCCTCGACGAGCCCACGACGGGCCTGGACCCGCAGAGCCGCAGCGCCCTGTGGAGCGAGGTGGAGCGCCTGGCGCGCGAGGACGGCGTCACCGTCTTCCTCACCACGCAGTACCTCGAGGAGGCGGACGTGCTCGCCGACCGCGTCGGGATCATCGACCACGGGCACATCGTCGCCGAGGGCACCCCGTCGGCCCTGAAGGCGCAGATCGGCGGCGTCTCGCTCGAGGCGACGCCCGCCAATCCGAACGACAAGGAGCGCCTCGCCGGCGTGCTCGCCCGGTTCGGTGAGCCGGCGGCCGGGAGCCCCAAGAGCGTCGCCGTGCGCCTCGACGAGGGCGCCGAGGCGCTCGCCGACGTCGTGCGCACGCTCGACGGCGAGGGCATCGCCGTCGCCGACCTGCAACTGCATCAGCCGTCGCTCGACGACGTCTTCCTCGAGAAGACCGGGCGCTCGCTCGAGGGTGACGACGACGAGGGCGGCGAGGGCGACGACGCGCCCGAGGCCGCGCGCGCGCCCGAGGTGGCCTCGCGGTGACGAGCGTCGCCATCGAGGCGCTCGGCACGCGCCACGAGCCGCCGCCGCTGCGCCAGGTCGCGATGATCGCCAAGCGCTCGGTGAGCCGGACGTTCCGCCAGCCCGCGCTCGTCGTCCCCGTGATCCTGTTCCCGCTGATCCTGCTCGCGGTCAACGCGGCCGGCCTCAGCTCGATCACGAAGCTGCCGCACTTCCCGACGGACAGCTACATCAACTTCGCGATCGTCGTGTGCTTCGTCCAGGGCGCGCTGTTCGCGGCGATCACCGCGGGCACGGAGCTTGCGTCCGACATCCAGAAGGGCTTTCTCGACCGGCTGGCGCTGACGCCGGCGCGCCGCTGGGCCGTGCTCGTGGGGGCGACGTTCGGCGGCACGTCCGTCTCGGTCGTCGGGTCCGTCATCTACCTCATCGTCGGGCTCATCTTCGGGGTGCACATCGAGACGGGCGTCGTCGGGGCGATCGTCCTGGTGCTGCTGGCGATCTACATCGCGCTCGCGTTCGCGGGCATCGGGGCCTGGCTGGCGATCCTGACCGGGTCGCCGGAGGCGGTGCAGGGCATGTTCCCGCTGCTGTTCGTCCTGTTCTTCCTCTCGACGATGAACCTGCCGGCCGACTTCATCGAGAAGCACTGGTTCCGCGCGATCGCGCAGGCCAATCCGATCAGCTTTCTGATCGACGGGATGCGCGGGCTGGTGATCGGCGGCTGGGACGCCGGCACGCTGGTTCCGTGCGTGGCGGTCGCGACGGCGATCCTCGTCATCTTCTACGGGCTCGCGGCGCGGTCGCTGCGGCGCAGGGTGCAGCGCACGTGACCGGCGCCACCGTCCAGGTCTCGCGCGCGATCGCGCGCCGCGCGATCATCCACACGTACAAGAACCCGGCGATCATCGTCCCTTCGCTGGCGTTCCCGCTCGTGTTCCTGCTCGCGTTCGCCGGCGGTCTGTCGGCGGTCTCGAACGTTCCGGGCTTCACCTTCAAGTCGGGCTACACGGCGTTCCAGTTCGTCTTCGTGTTCCTGCAGATGGCCGCATTCGGGGGACTCTTCACGGGCTACCGCCTGGCCGAGGACTACGAGAGCGGGTTCGCACGCCGGCTGCTGCTCGCGGCGCCCAGCCGCATCGGGATCATCACCGGCTACGTGCTCGCCGGACTGGTCCGGTTCCTGGTCATCGGGGTGATCCTGTGGGCGCTCGCGCTCGCGACCGGGATGAACGTCGACGGCAGCCTGCTCGATGTGCTCGGGCTCGTCGGGCTCGGTGCCCTGATGGCCGTCATCTGCTCGCTGTGGACGATCGGCCTGGCGTTCCGCTTCCAGACGGTCGACATCGGCTCGTTCATGCAGACGCCGATCTTCATCCTGCTGTTCCTCGCGCCGGTGTACGTCCCGATCGCGCTGCTCAGCGGGTGGCTGAAGGGCGCCGCGTCGATCAACCCGGTCACGCTCATCATCGACGCCGGCCGCGGCTTCATCTCCGGCGAGCCGACGAAGGTGCTCTACGCCTATGGCGCCTCGCTCGCGATCGCCGGGCTGGCGTGGGTGTGGGCGACGCGGCAGATGCGCAGGGCCGAACGCGGTTCGGGCTAGAACGGAACGGTCGCTTCGGTCGGGTGCCACGTCACACGAGGCGGCCACGGACGGCTCTTGCGGGTCTGGGCGTCAGGCGAGGCGGCGGATCGTCCGGGACGAGTTCGGCACGCGTGCGGTGCTCGCAGTTCCGCCAGGTGTTGGCGCGCACGCCGCGTGACCGCGATCAGTTGCAGTGGCGTCGGTGCAGCCGATGCAGGTGCACGGGATCCGATGCGCGAGCGATCCGGATGCAGCGGTGGCTGCTCACCAGCCAGAACTGCGCCCGGTCTCCACAGGAGTCCAAGATCGCGGACCTCGCAGAAATCGCGATGCACGTCAGAGCCGGCCTGCCCAATCTGTGTTCTCCCAACAGGCCCCTGTCCCAGTCCCGCGACCGTAGCCCCGAACACGGACACAGCCCCTCGAGCAACAGTTTCATGCTCCGAGAAGCGACAATGCCGCTCTGCATGGACAGCAGGAGCGTGCGCCGTCCGTACGGATGTAGGGTCCGAGCAGTGAGTCATGGGTCGGCCGTTGGCGTTTCGACGAGTCGCCCAGGCGGCCCCTTGCCAGTAGCAGCGGCCGGCCCTACAGGCCCCTCTGGTTCCGAGGGCCGCCGCCACCGCCACCAAGAAGGAGCGCCGCGAGCCGACATGCCGACGTTCGATCGGAGTTTCTGGGAAGAGCGCTGGTCGCAGGTCCTGCGCGAGCACGCGGATCACGTCGCGCATCGTCCCCCCAACGCGCATCTGAGCATGGAGGTCGGGAACCTGCGCCCCGGGTTCGCCCTCGACGCGGGCTGCGGTCACGGGTCCGACTCGCTCTGGCTGGCCGCGCGCGGATGGCAGGTCACCGCGGTCGACTTCTCCGCGACCGCCCTGGCTCACGCCCGGTCGACGGCCGAGGCCGCGGGGGCGGGCGTCGCCGATCGCATCGACTGGGTCGAGGGCGATCTGGCGACCTGGACCCCGCAGCCGGGCCACTACGACCTCGTGGCCTGCCTGTATGTCCACGTGGCGGGGTCGGTGGAGGAGATGGTGCGGCGGATGGCGACAGGGGTCGCGCCCGGCGGGACCCTGTTCCTGGTCGGCCACCGCCCGGTCGACCCGGCCACCGGAGCCGCAACGGCCGCGGCCGGTCAGGTGCAGGTCTCCAGCGACACCGCGGTCGCCGCGCTCGATCCCGGCCGCTGGGACTTCATCGTCGCCGAGGACCGTCTGCGGGCCATGGCGGGCACCGGCGTCGACGCCGTGATCCGCGCGCGACGCCGCTCCTGACAGCGCGCCGCGATCCGTCGTCTCCCGTGTCGCAGCGGGCCGGCGCCCCACGCCGTGCTGCGGGTGGAAGAATCCATGTCATGGCGGAGCACTATCAGCGTCCCGGCTGGTTCACCACCCACGTCTTCAACCGCGTCGTCGCCGCGCTGACCCGCATGGGGGTCAGCGTGGCGGGTTCGCGCGTCCTGGAGGTCCGAGGACGCAAGACCGGCGAGCCGCGCCGCGTTCCCGTCAACCTGCTCACGCTCGGCGCGGACCGCTACCTCGTGGCGCCGCGCGGGAACACGCAGTGGGTCCGCAACATGCGTGCGCAGGGTGGAGGCGTGCTGCTGCTCGGCCGGCGCAGTGAGCCATTCACTGCGGTCGAGATCGCTGACGGCGAGAAGGTCTCGATCCTGCGCGCGTACCTGGAGCGCTGGAAGTGGGAGGTCGGCGCGTTCTTCGGCGGAGTCGGGCCGGACTCCAGCGACGAGGAGCTCTTGCGCATCGCACCCGATCACCCGATCTTCCGCATCCAGGCCTGACAGACGCCTCAGTCCGGCCCACCGCCGGCACGGCCGTCCAGCGCAAACCCCCCGCTCCGGCGGAGCCGCCGTCAGCGCCGCCTCGATGCGGCCTTCGTCCTCGAAGTACGTCACCACAGGCAGGCGCTGAGTGCCAGTCCGAGCAGCGCGACGACACGAGCCCGGCGTCGACCGGCAGGCCCGCCGCGCCGATGCCGACGGCCACGACGGACTCGCCGAGCGCGATGATGATGACCACGCCGTGCCGCTCGACGACGTGCCCGGGCGCGACGCGATCCCGAGGATCAGCACCACGTGCGCGACCCCGCTCGGCGGCGCCGGGGTGCTCACGTCACCGTGACGGTGTCGTCCTCGCGCACCAGCGACGGTCCCAGCGGCCGCGCGTTGATGCCGAACAGGGTGCGGCGCTCGCGCGCGAGCCAGCGCAGGATCTCGCCGTCGCGCTCGGCGGTGTCCGGGTCGCGCGTCGGGATCACGCAGCGCTCGCACGGGTGCAGCAGCTCGAGCTCGGCGTCCCCGATCCGGAGGCGCCGGCCCTCCCACTCCTCCTCGGCGAACGCGGGCGCGTCGAGCGCGACGTGCACGTTCGTGCGAAAGCGGCGCAGGTCCAGCGCCCGCCCGAGCGCCTCGCCCAGCGCGTCGAGCGTCGCCTGCGTCGTCACCAGCACGGTGTCGTTCAGGTCCTGCTGGCCGCGCAGGTCGCGCCGCAGCGTCACCGCCCGCCCGAGGTCCGCCGCGAGCGCGGCCGGGAGCTTCGGGTCGTGCCAGTCGTAGCTGCGCCCGTCCGGCGCCGTCACGTGCGGCGCGGGCGGAACCGCGGGGTCGAGCTCGGCGCCCGGGACCGCGTAGCGCGCCTGCCAGGCCAGCATCCGCGGCACCTGGCGGACCGTGCAGCGCCGCGGCGCGCCCTTGAAGTCGTCGAACAGCGCGTGGGTGCGGTCGCCGGCCGCGCCGCGCCCGTCGAGGCGCAGCGCGTCGACGCGTTCCCCGGCCATCGACTTGACGGGCCAGCGGTGGAGCGAGCGGACGACGCCGGTCGCCACGGCGCTCACAGCGCGCGCCGGTACTCGACCAGCGCGAGCCCCATCTCGGGTGCGTCGAAGGGCCCGGCGGCGAGCTGCCAGCCCTCGCGCTCGTAGAAGCGGCGCGCGCGGGCATGCAGCTCCGCCGTGGCCAGCCGCATCGCCGTGAAGCCCTCGGCGTGCGCGGCCTCGGTCGCCTCGGTAAGCAGCTCGCGGGCGACCCCGGAGCCCCAGTACGGCTCGCGGACGAAGAGGTGCCACAGGTGTGCGAGCCCCGCTTCGCCGGGCGCCCGCTCCGACGCGGTGGAGTCGAAGAAGACGGCGTGCGCCGCGGTCGCCCCATCCTCCTCGGCGATCCGGCACCAGACGGCCGGGTCCTCGAGCTTCGCGCGGATCACCGCGACGTCCGCGACCGACGCCGGCGGCTCCCAGCCCGCGGGAGCGAATGAGCGGTAGGTCGCGAGCCCCTGCGCGACCGTCTCCGACATCGCGCCGGCGTCGTCGGGTGAGGCAGGGCGCACATGCATCTGCGGAGGACCGTACGGGGTGGGCCGGAATGACGACGGTGGCCGTCGCTGCCGCGGCCCAGCGGCGCGCTCATGGGCGTGGAACGACGAAGGGCCCGGCTGGTGCCGGGCCCTTCGGAAGGCGGAACCCCCTCCGGCGCTCCCAAGGGTGCGTCAGAACGGGTCTCGCACAACTCGGCCGCGCGAAGCGCGGACCGAGTTGGCGACGTCACTCACATCATCCCGCCCATGCCGCCCATGTCGGGCATGCCGCCGCCCGCACCGTCGTTCTTGTCGGCAACCTCGGCGATGATCGCCTCGGTGGTGAGGATGTTCTTCGCGATCGAGGCGGCGTTCTGCAGCGCCGAGCGCGTGACCATGGCCGGGTCGATGACGCCGGCCTCGACGAGGTCGACGATCTCGTTCGTCGCGGCGTTCAGGCCGAAGCCCTTCTTGGCCTTCAGCACGTCCGCGATGACGACGGAGCCCTCGAGGCCCGAGTTCTCCGCGATCTGGCGGAGGGGCTCCTCGACGGCACGGAGCACGATGCGCGCGCCCGTCTTCTCGTCGTCGTCCGTGAGGTCGTCGATCTTGACCTCCTTGGAGGCCTGCAGCAACGCGACGCCGCCACCGGGGACGATGCCCTCTTCGAGCGCCGCGCGGGTCGCCTGCAGAGCGTCCTCGACGCGATGCTTCTTCTCCTTCATCTCCGTCTCGGTGGCCGCGCCGACCTTCACGACGGCGACGCCGCCGGACAGCTTGGCGAGGCGCTCCTGGAGCTTCTCCCGATCGAAGTCCGAGTCGGTGTTCTCGACCTCGTTCTTGATCTGGTTGATGCGGCCCTTGATCGCGGCGCCGTCACCGGCACCGTCGACGATCGTCGTCGTGTCCTTCGTGACGACGATGCGGCGAGCGCGACCCAGCTGCGAGATCTGGGTGTTCTCGAGCTTCAGGCCCATCTCCTCGGTGATGACCTCGCCGCCCGTGAGGATCGCGATGTCCTCGAGCATGCGCTTGCGGCGATCGCCGAAGCCCGGGGCCTTCACCGCGACGCCCGTGAAGGTGCCGCGGAGCTTGTTCACGACGAGCGTCGCGAGGCTCTCGCCCTCGACGTCCTCGGCGATGATGAGGATCGACTTGCCGGACTGGATGACGGCCTCGAGGACCGGCAGCACGTCGCGGACGGAGCCGATCTTCTGGTTGGCGATGAGGACGTAGGGGTCCTCGAGCAC
>JADGPM010000032.1 GCA_017882425.1 Solirubrobacteraceae bacterium | reverse complement strand
CTCGGCGAGCCAGCCGAGCGCTCGCGTCATGTCGACGTGCTGGCCGAGGTAGTAGTGGGGGATCTCGCGCTTCGAGCGCGCCATGAGGCCGGCGATCGTGCGGCGCATCGCGGCCTGGCGGTCCTCCAGCGACGTGGCCGCGGCGGGCGTCGGCGCGGGCGTCGGCGCCGGCGCCGGCGCGGGTGGCGGTGACGGGCCGCCCCCTGCGCGTGCCGCGTGCTCGACGTCGGCCTTCGTGATCGCGGCCCCGGGCCCGGTGCCGCTGGTGGTGCCCAGGTCGACACCGAGATCCGCGGCGATGCGCCGGGCGAGCGGCGAGACGCGCGGCCGTCCCGACGGGGCCTCGACCGGGGACGGCGGCGGCGATGGCGCTGCGGCGACGGCCGCGCGCGGCGCCACGGTCGGCTCCGGCGCAGCCGGGCGCGCCGAGCCACCGACGGCCGATCGGACGTGGGCCAGCACCGTGCCGACCGGCACCATGGTCCCCTCGGAAACCACCAGCTCCTCGATCACGCCGGCCTCGAAGATCTCGACCTCGATCTCGGCCTTGCTCGTGTCGACGACGGCGACGATGTCCCCGCGGGCCACGGTGTCGCCCACCGCCACACGCCATTCCAGGAGACGGCCCTCGGTCATGTCCGCGCCGAGCGCGGGCATGCGGAAGTCACCCATCGCGACCAACCGTTCGCAGTGCCGCGGCGGCGATCGTCGCCGCCTGCGGTGTCGCCGCCTGCTCGAGGTGCGCGGCGTACGGCGTGGGGACCTCGGCGCCGCAGACGCGCTCGACCGGCGCGTCGAGGTCGTAGAACGCCTGTTCGGTGATCCGCGCGCTCACCTCGGCCGCGAGTGATCCGCTGCGCCAGCCCTCGTCGACGACGACGGCGCGGTGCGTGCGGCGCGCCGAGCTCAGGAAGCCCGCATCGTCCAGCGGCCGGAGGACGCGCAGGTCGACGACCTCGGCGCCGACGTCGTGCGCGGCCAGCAGCTCGGCCGCCTCGATGGTGCGCGCGAGCATGCCGCCGTAGGCGATCAGCGTCACGTCCTCGCCCGCGCGCACGACCGCGGCGTGCTCGATGTCGACCGCCGGCGGCGGAGACGGCAGCTCCCCCTGGGTGTTGTAGAGCGAGCCGTGCTCGAAGATCAGGACGGGGTTGGGGTCGGCGAGCGCTGGCGCGAGCATGCCGCGCGCGTCGGCGATCGTGGCCGGGACCAGCACCTTGATGCCGGGGATGTGGGCGTACCAGCCCTCGAGGCTGTGGGAGTGCTGGGCGGCGAGCTGGCGCCCGCCGCCGGTGCACATGCGGATCACCAGCGGGATCTCGAACTGACCGCCGGACATGTGCCGCAGCGTCGCGGCGTTGTTCATGATCTGATCGAGGGCCAGGAGGCTGAAGTTCACCGTCATGATCTCGACGATCGGCCGCATCCCGTTCAGGGCGGCGCCGATGCCCGCACCGGTGAACGCACTCTCCGACAGCGGCGTGTCGCGGATCCGCTCCGGGCCGAACTCGGCGAGCATCCCCTTGCTGACGCCGAACCCGCCGCCGTAGCGCCCGACGTCCTCGCCCATGAGGAACACGCGCTCGTCCGCGCGCATCGCCTCGCACATGGCCTCGCGCACCGCATCGCGGTAGGTCAGCATCCCGCTCGCGGCCTCGGTGCTCACGCGCCATCACCGGCGTAGACGTCGCGCGCCAGATCCTCCACGGGCTCGAGCTCCGAGGCCTCCGCGAAGGCGACCGCCGCCTCGAGCTCCGCGGCGATCTCCGCCTCGATGCGCTCGAGCGTCGCGTCGTCGAGCATGTCCTGGGCGCGCAGGCGCGCGGCGAGGAGATCGATCGGGTCGTGCTGCTCCTTCCACTCGGCGACCTCGGCCCTGTCGCGGTACAGGTCGGGGTCGTACATCGAGTGGGCGCGGAAGCGGTAGGTCTGGCACTCGAGGAACACGGGCCCGCCGCCACCGCGGATCGCGAGCACGGCGCGCCGCGCCTCGCGCTCGACGGCGACGACGTCCATCCCGTCGACGCTCCACGCGGGCACCTCGTAGGAGGCCGCCTTCAGCGTGAGGTTCGTCTCGGACTCGGTCAGCTCCAGTGCGCTGCCCATCGCGTAGTGGTTGTTCTCGCAGAGGAACAGCACCGGCAGCTTCCAGAGCGCGGCGAGGTTCAGCGACTCGTGGAACTCGCCCTCCGCCATCGCGCCCTCCCCGAAGAAGCAGGCCGTCACGCGGTCGCGGCCGAGCATCCGGTCGGCGAGCGCCAGGCCGACGGCGATCGGCAGCCCGCCGGCGACGATCGCGTTGCCGCCGTAGAAGCGCGTCGCGGCGTCGAAGACGTGCATCGAGCCGCCGCGCCCCCTGCAGCACCCGCCCGAGCGTCCGAACATCTCGGCCATGAGGGCCTCGGCGCCGACGCCGCGCAGGAGCGCATGGCCGTGCTCACGGTACGTCGCCACGATGGCGTCGTCCGGGCCCAGCGCGCGAAGCGTCCCGGTCGCGACCGCCTCCTCGCCGATGTACAGGTGCAGGAAGCCGTGGATCTTCGTCGCGCTGTAGAGCTCGGCGCACGTCTCCTCGAAGCGCCGGATGCGCAGCATGTCGCGCAGCAGGTCGACACCATGGGCGGGCACGGGCTCGGCGGGCGGCGTGAATGCGGGAGGGGTGGCGGTCATGGGGTGCCGTTCTCCAGGGTCGAGACGTCGCCCTCGGGCAGGCCGAGGTCGCGGGCGCGCAGCAGCCGGCGCATGATCTTGCCGCTGCGGGTCTTGGGCAGGTCGTCGATCACGCCGATGTGCCGGGGGGCCACCGCGGGACCCAGGCGCGACCGCGCGAAGCCCAGCAGCTCGCGCTGCAGCTCCGGCGTCCAGGCGACGCCGGGGTTCAGGCACACCTGCGCCTTCACGATCTGGCCGGCGACCTCGTCGGGGATGCCGAACACGCCGGCCTCCGCGACGGCCTCGTGCTCCATCAGGACGCTCTCGACCTCGAACGGGCCGATGAGGTGCCCGGCGGTCTTGATCACGTCGTCGCGGCGCCCGACGAACCAGAAGAACCCGTCGGCGTCGCGGCGGACCAGGTCGCCGGTGAGGTACCAGCCGTGCGCGAAGGCGCGCGCGTAGAGCTCCGGCTGATCGAGGTAGCCGCGGAACATCGACGGCCAGCCGGCGCGCAGCGCCAGCTCGCCCTCGACGCCGGGCTCGTCGATCACGCGCACCGTCCCGTCCCTGGCGCGGTCGACGACCGCGGCGTCGATGCCGGGCAGCGCAAGCCCCATCGAGCCGGGCCGGATCTCGCGGCACGCGAGGTTCGCGATCATGATGCCGCCGGTCTCCGTCTGCCACCAGTTGTCGTGCGCGGGGCGGTGGTAGAGCTGGTCCGTCCAGACCACCACCTCCGGGTTGAGGGGCTCGCCGACGCTGGCGATGAAGCGCAGCGCGCCGAGATCATGGCCGGCCAGCGGCTCGGCGCCGATCCGCATCAGCATCCGCAGCGCCGTCGGCGCTGTGTACCAGACGTTCACGCGCTCGTCGGCGAGGATGCCGTACCAGCGCTCGGCGTCGAACTCGGCCTCGTCGACGAGCATCGTCGCGCCGGAGCACAGCGGCGCGATGATCCCGTAGCTCGTGCCGGTGACCCAGCCGGGGTCGGCGGTGCACCAGTAGACGTCCTCCGGGTGAAGATCGAGCGCCATGCGACCGCTCGCGTGGTGGACCACGACGGCCTCGTGGGCGTGCTGGGCGCCCTTCGGGCGGCCGGTCGTCCCGCTCGTGAAGTGCAGCAGTGCCCAGTCCTCGGGGCGTGTGGGCTCGACGGGCCGCTGCGGGTCGGCCATCGCGAGCAGCTCGGCGAGATCGCGTGTGCCCTCGGGCGGAGCCTCACCGGGTCGGCACGCGACGAGGACATGGCGCAGCCCGGGCAGCCGCTCCCGCAGCGCCGCGACCTTGCGCGTGTAGAGCCTCGGCGTGGTGACGAGCACGCGCGCGTCGCCGAGCTCGAGCCGCTGCGCGATCGGCTCCGGGCCGAACGCGGAGAACAGCGGGCAGAACACCGCGCCGCGCTTCAGCGTGCCGAGCGCGGCGACGTACAGCTCGGGGATGCGCCCCGCCAGAGCGAAGACCCGCTCCTCACGCCCGACCCCGAGGTCGTCGAGCACGCTCGCGAAGCGGCTGGTGAGCTCGGCGAGCTCGCCGTAGCTGATGTCCCGCCGGCTGGACCGCCTGCCCAGCCAGCGGATCGCGGTGTGCTCGCGTCGCGTGCCGTGTGCATGACGGTCGACGGCCTCGTGACAGATGTTCAGCCCACCGCCGGGGAGCCCGTCGAGGGCGTCGCGGGCCTCGTCCCAGCTGAAGGCCGCGCGTGCCGTGTCGTAGTCGGTCACGTTCGGAGTCCGTGCCGGCGCGGCCGGCGGAGCGATCGCGGAGGAGTCCATCCTGCGGGACGATCGCGATCCTCGCGCCGAAGGGCATCCGCAATTGCCCGCAGCTACGGTTGCCCCATGCGCAACGTCCTGATCCTCGGAGCCGGAGGCCGCGACTTCCACGACTTCAACGTGCTGTTCCGCGACGATCCCGGCGTCCGCGTGGTCGCCTTCACCGCCGCGCAGATCCCGGGCATCGACGACCGCGTCTACCCCGCCGCGCTCGCCGGGCCGCAGTACCCGGACGGCATCCCCGTGCGGCCCGAGGCCGAGCTGCGCGAGCTCATCCGCGAGCACGACGTCGACGAGGTCGTCTTCGCCTACAGCGACCTCGCCCACGACGAGGTGATGCATCGCGTGTCGATCGCGCTCGCCGCCGGCGCCTCGGTCTCGTTCCCCGGCGCCGCTGCGATGCTGCGCTCCTCGCGCCCGGTCGTCGCGGTCTGCGCGGTGCGCACCGGCAGCGGCAAGAGCCAGACGAGCCGGCGTGTGGGCGAGCTGCTCGTCGCCGCCGGACTGCGCGTCGCGCTCGTGCGCCACCCGATGCCCTACCACGACCTCGAGGCGATCGCGGTCCAGCGCTTCGCGACGCTCGCGGACATCGACGCATCGAACCCGACGATCGAGGAGCGCGAGGAGTACGAGCTGCCCGTGCGCGAGGGCCTGATCATGTACGCGGGCGTCGACTACGAGGCGATCCTGCGCCAGGCCGAGGCCGAGGCGGACGTCGTCATCTGGGACGGCGGCAACAACGACCTGTCGTTCTTCGCGCCCGACCTGCTGATCGTCGTCGCCGACCCGCTGCGCGCCGGCGACGAGGCGCACTACCACCCTGGCGAGGCGAACCTGCGCAGCGCGGACGTCGTCCTGATCAACAAGGTCGACAGCGCGAGCTCCGATCAGCTCAGCGCCCTCGAGATGAGCATCGCCGCCCTCAACCCGGGCGCGGCCGTGATCCACGCCGCCTCGCCGGTGACGCTCGGCCCCGGTCCCGACATCGCCGGCGCGCGCGTCCTGGTCATCGAGGACGGCCCGACGATCACCCACGGCGGCATGTCCTTCGGCGCGGGCACGGTGGCGGCGCGCGCCGCCGGCGCCGCGGAGCTCGTCGACCCGCGGCCCTACGCCGCGGGGTCGCTCGCGTCCACCTTCGAGCGCTTCCCGCACATCGGCCCCGTCCTTCCGGCGATGGGCTACTCGGCCGAGCAGCTCGCGGACCTCGAGGCGACGATCGAGGCGACGCCCTGCGACGTCGTCGTCGCCGGGACGCCGATCGACCTCGGCCACCTCGTGCACACGCGCCACCCGATCCGCGAGACGGGCTACGTGCTCGACGAGCGCGGCATGCCGGATCTCGCCGCGGTGCTGGCGCCCGTGATCGAGCGGGCCCGCGCCACAGGTTGAATCCGGGGATTCTACGGTCAAGCCCGCCCGCCCGCGGGCCGATGCACGTCCGATGGCCATCGCGCCGCGTGTCCTCGTCGTGCTCTGTGCGGGCTGGCTCGCCG
>JADGPM010000031.1 GCA_017882425.1 Solirubrobacteraceae bacterium | reverse complement strand
TCCCGAGCCGCTGCAGCGGGACCGTCGCCGCGACGCCGCGCTGGAAGATCTCGGGGTACTTGCGCAGCGACTCGGTCGCGAAGCGCCCGATCGCGACCGCGACGACCGCGATGCCACGATCGGCCCACTGCGCGGCCTGCGCGCGACCCATCGCCTCGACGGCGGCGCGCGCGGCGCCGGTGTGGGCCATCGTCGGGTAGCCGCCGTGCGGCGAGACGGTGACGTTGACGACCGTCCCGCCGTCGTCGCCGAAGCCGTGCTCGGCGGCGGCGAGCGTCATCGTGCGGGTGCCCTCGACGTTGAGGCGCCAGACGGCCGCCCAGCCCTTGCCGCTGAGGTCCTCGGCGGGGACCAGGTACTGGCCGCCGGCGTTGTTGACGAGCACGTCGAGGCGGCCGTGACCGGCCAGGACGGTGTCGACGATCGCCGCGGCGCTCTCGGGCTCGCGGATGTCTCCGACCGCGATCGTGCAGCGCTCGCCGATCACGGCGGCCGCCTCCTGCAGAACCTCGGCTCGGCGTCCGGCGATGACGACGCTCGCCCCCGCGGCGTGCAGCTCGATCGCCGCCTGCCGGCCGAGGTTCGTCCCGCCGCCGGTGACGAGCACGACGCGGCCCTCGAGCACCCCGGGGGCGAAGATCTGACTGGCGGCTGACACGGCGTCCTGACCCTACACTCGGGCGCATGCGGACCCGTCGCGTGCTCGGCGCGGGACTGGCGGTGCTCGGTGCGCTGCTGATCCTCGACGCCGCACTGACGCTCGTCTGGCGCGAGCCGGTGACGTGGCTGCTCGATCGCGGCGGTCAGCCCCGGCTGGAGCGCCGTCTCGCGACGCTGGATCGGACGTTCGCCGCGTCGGTCGCGCACGAGCTGCCGGCGCGTCTGTCGGCCGGCGAGCGCCTGGACGTTGCCGCACACGCGCTCGCCCGGGCGACGCGCCCCGGCGACCCGCTCGGGCGGATCAGCATCCCGTCGATCCGCGCGCGCTTCGTCGTCGTCGAGGGGACCGCATCCCACGACCTGCGCTTCGGCCCCGGGCACTACGTCCCCACCGCCCTGCCGGGCGAGGGCGGGACCTTCGGCCTCGCCGGCCACCGCACGACCCACCTGCAGCCGTTCCGCAGCATCGATGCGCTGCGCCCCGGCGATTCGATCGTGATGACGATGCCCTACGGGCGCTTCACGTATCGCGTCGAGGGGACGCGGATCGTCGCGCCGAGCGACGTCGGCGTCCTCACGCGGGCCGCCGGCGCCGAGCGGATCGTGCTGACGGCCTGCCACCCGCTCTACAGCGCCGCGCAGCGGATCGTCGTCTCCGGGCGGCTGATCAGCGCGACGCCGCTGGGCGCGGCTGCCGGGCGCGTGGCCTGAGGACGGGGGAGCCGGGATTCGAACCCGGATTCACGGTTTTGGAGACCGCGCGCATAGCCGTTAACTCACTCCCCCATGGGGCGCCGCCATGGTATCGGCAGCGCGCGCCGGCGGGATCGCGCACGAGGCTGGTGCCCGCTACCGTCGGCACCGGGCCACCATGACCCACGATCATCACGACCACTCCCACGCCGTCGGGGCGCAGACGGACCTGCGCATGCTCGCGGTGGCGCTCGGGCTGAACCTGGCGTTCCTGGTCGTCGAGATCGTCGTCGGGATCCTGGCGAACTCGCTGGCGCTGCTCTCCGACGCGGCACACATGCTCACCGACGCGGTCGCGATCGGGCTCGCGCTCGTCGCGGCACGCCTCGCGCTGCGTCGCCCCGCCGGCTCGCTGACGTTCGGCTACAAGCGCGCGGAGATCCTCTCAGCGCAGTTCAACGGCCTCACGCTGCTGATCCTCGGCGCCTTCATCGTCTACGGCGGCATCGCGCGGCTGATCGACCCGCGCGACGTCGACGCGGGGCCCGTCCTTGCCGTCGCCACCGCCGGGCTGCTGGTCAACACCGGCGCGGCGTGGGCGCTCGCGCGGGCGAACCGCGAGAGCCTCAACGTCGAGGGCGCCTTCCAGCACAACCTCATGGACGCCTACGCGTCGCTGGGAACGATGGCCGCAGCGCTGATCATCCTCACCACGGGATTCGACCGGGCCGACCCGATCGCCTCGCTGATCATCGCCGTGCCGATGCTCCTCAGCGGGATGCGGCTCGTGCGGCGCACGACCCGCGTCTTCCTGGAGGCCGCGCCGCAGGGCCTCGACCCGGCCGAGATCGGCGCGGCGATGGCGGGCGCGCCGCACGTCGTCGAGGTCCACGACCTGCACGTCTGGGAGATCACGTCGGGGTTCCCCGCGCTCTCCGCGCACGTCCTCGTCCGCGAGGGGTGCGACTGCCACGAGCATCGGCGCAAGCTCGAGCGGATGGTCCACGAGCGGTTCGGGATCGAGCACACGACGCTCCAGGTCGACCACGAGCACGCCGGCGGGCTCGTGCACATCCAGGGGACCTGAGCGTGCGCGCCGGGGGACCGCTGCTCGCGCTCGCCCTGATCGCGGCCTGGTGCGCGCTGACGCCGGCGAGCGCCGGCGCCGCGACCTGCGCCGACTTCCCCAACCAGGCGGCCGCCCAGCACGCGGCGAACACCCGCGACGGGGACGGCGACGGCATCTACTGCGAGTCCCTCCCCTGCCCGTGCTCGACCGGCGGCGCGCGGCCGCCCGCGGCGCACCACCACGCGCCGGCCCACCGCCTCGGCCCGACGATCAGGCTGGGCCCGCTGCGCCGGCGCACGGACTGCCGCGTCCACGGCGACCTGCCCGACGCCGCCTGCACGCCCGGCACGCGCTACGCGCACGCCACGCGCTCGGTCATCTGCGCGCCGGGCTACGCGCAGCGCGTGCGCAACGTGACCCGGGCGAGCCGCGATGCGGTCTACGGCGCGTACGGCATCGTCACGGCCTTCGACGGGACCAACGGCGAGCTCGACCATCTCGTCAGCCTCGAGCTCGGCGGCACGAATGCCCGCGCGAACCTCTGGCCACAGGCGGCCGGTGCCGGCGCGGCGCACAAGGATCGCCTCGAGAACGCGCTCCACGAGGAGGTCTGCGCGGGGACGCTCGGGCTGCGCCGCGCACAGCGCCTGATCGCCGGCGACTGGGTCGCCGCGTACCGCGCGCGCTTCGGCTGATCAGCCGACGACGCGGCCCGACGGGAGGGCCACTATCACGCGCGACGCGTTGTTCGTCTCGTTCGACTCGAAGATGACGTTCTCCGGATCGGCGACGTGCACCAGCGCGAAGCGGCCCGAGAGCCCGGTGACGTCGATCCACTGCTCGTAGTAGCCCGCCGGATAGATGTCCGACCACCCGACGGACGTGCCGAGCCGCACCTGCGTGATCGACGGGTCCTGGTTGCACCCCGGATACACCGCCGATCGCGGTGAACCGGCGAGCGTCGGATGCGTGCGCCGCAGGTCCCGCAGGCAGTAGTGGAGCTTGGGACTGACGCGCACCAGGCGCCCCTGCCTGCCCGAGGGCCCGAGCGACCACAGCTCCATCCGCGCGGCGTCGCGCAGCTTCCAGTAGCCGCCCTGGCCCGGGATCAGCTTGAAGCGCAGCGTCGCGGGCGTGTCGACGAGGATCGAGCCGCCTGCGCGCAGACGGATCCGCTGGCGGGCGTGCATGAGGAACGGCGCGTAGCGGCGGCCGTCCAGTTCGACCGGTCCCGCCCCCATGTTGTCGATCGACGAGCCGCTGCGCAGCACCTTGCGCCCGTAGACGTCGTCGATCGCGACGTCCGCCGGGTGCTTCATCACGAGGTCCGGGCAGCGCAGCCCGCGCCACGCCGCCTGGACGCAGGGGTTCTCCGCAGCACGCGCGGCCGGGGCGGCGAGCCCTGCCGCCAGCAGCGCCGGCGCGGCGAGCGCGGCGAGCAGATGGCGGTGGGTGAGGGACGGCGGCATGCGCACGGGCTCAGGGCTGCGCAACGTACACGACGCCGCCCGCGACGGGGCTGACGTTGACCGGGCGGAGATCTACGGCCCGCTCAGCGGACTTCACCCGATGCGCTCGAGGGACCGCTGCCCGATCATCGGGAACCACCGACTGATCGGACCGAGGAGGTCCATGATGTTCCGTCTTCTCGTGACGCTCCTGATGACCGCGGTGGTGGGTGCCATCGCCGCTCAACCGGCGAGCGCAGCGCGGATCTACGGGGGCCAGCCGAAGACGGGGGTCCCGGACGAGGTCGTGCTCGCGCTGTCGAACAGCGGCACCGCTATCACCCGGGTGACGTTCCACCTCGACGTCTCGTGCGGGACCGATTTCGAGAGCGTCGATTTCGGGACGACGCAGGCCGTCGATGCCATTCCCGATCAGCTGGTCGGCGGGGCTCACTACCTCGTCGGCGGCAAGGTCGCAGCCGGGAGGCTCTCGGGCACGATCGTCGGCGCCGACCGCGTCAACGCCACGACCTGGGAGCTCATGAACGTCGTGCTCGGCGGCACCGTGTCGAAGACGAAGGCGGGCGGCACGATGGCCGTCCGGCTCATCCGCACAGACGAGAGCTCCGGGGCGATCCTCACGCAGTGCGACCGGACCATCCGCTGGTCGGCGCTGCGCAACCCCGGCGTCGTCTATGCCGGGGCGACGAGCCAGAACGAGCCGATCGTGCTCGAGCTCAAGACGGACCGCAGGCACGTGAGCCATGTGCACGTCGCGTGGTTCGCGCCGTGCAATGCGGGCGGAGGCTGGGTGGCTCCGCACGACGAGTTCGACCTGCAGCCGTTCGCGCTGTCGCGGACGGGGGCGTTCTCGCGGACCTACCGCTTCAACCTCGGCCAGGGTTCGAGTGAGATCGAGCGCTTCGCCGGTCGCGTGAGCCGGACGAAGGCCGCCGGGACCTTCCAGAGCGACGTCACCATCGCCGGCACCGACGCCAGCGACAGTTGCGCGACCGGCAAGCTGTCCTGGACCGCCAGCACCGGCTGACCCGGCGGGAACTCCGGCACGAGGCCCTGATGATCGCCGCGCGACACCTCATCGGTGTCGCGCTCGCGACGCTGGCGATCGGCGCTGCGACGCCCGCGGCGGCGTCGGTGACGCCCTGGCGCGATCGCCTCGGACTTGCCGGGGTTCCGGCGCCTCCCGTCGGTCCGACGAGCCCGTTCCTCGCCCTGGTCGACTCACCGATCGACTTCAGCAACGCCGCGTTCGCCGACGTGCCGCTCACCGCGGACGCGCCGATCGTGCCGTTCGACCTGCATGGGACGGCGACGGCGGCCGTCGCCGCCGCGACGGGCGCCGGCGGGATCCTCGGGGTCTGGCCCGGGATGCGCCTCAGGAGTTACCCGTTCGCAGACGGCGCCGCGACGTGCGAGCGCGCGGCGGCGCTGATCACGCGGGCGGTCTCGCAGGGCGCAGCGACGATCAGCATGAGCTACGGCAGCGATGTTCCGTGCTTCGCCGAGCTCGCAGCTCTCCAGGCCGCGACGCGCCGCGGCATCGTCCTGGTCGCCGCCGCGGGCAACGACCGGCTTGCCGGCAACGCGCGGAACTACCCGGCGGCATACCCGCACGTGATCACCGTGGGAGCACTGGCTGAGGCGGACGTGCCGGCGGCGTTCTCGAACACGAGCAGCCTGCCGGACCTCGCGGCACCCGGGAAGGACGTCCTGACGGCCGTGCCGGTCCCCTTCGACCCGGATCCGCTGGACGACGGTTCGGCTCGACTGACGGGCACCAGCTTCGCCGCGCCGATGGTGGCCGCGGCCGTGACATGGCTCCGCGCGGTCCGGCCGTCGCTCACCGCGGGGCAGCTCGGGCTGTTGCTGTGCGACGCGGCGCGCGACGTGCCCCCCAGGGGCTGGGATCGCCGGACGGGCTGCGGTCGCCTCGACCTGGGCGCCGCACTGCGGCGCCCGGCGCCGCCGCTGGACCCGGGCGAGCCGAACGACGATGTGCAGTGGGTCGACGGCGTCAACTTCGGAACGCCCAGTCGCTCGGTGTGGCGCGGCGGCCCGCCACGCGTCCTGCGTGCTTCGGTCGTGGCGCGCCTCGATCCCAGCGACGTCTACCGCGTTCTGCGGCCGCCGCACACGCGAACGCGGATCACGCTGACGCCGAGCGGGGGCGGAGCCGACCTTCGCGTCCTGGACGACGACGCGATCGACATCCACGACCGTGCCGCGCTGATCGCGGTATCCCGTCAGCCACACGACGCGACGGACCGCGTCACGCTCGACAACCCCAGCGCGACGTCGCGCATCGCCTACGTGGTCGTCACCCACGACGCCGGCGGCGGCTCCCATCGCACCGCCTACACGCTGCGCATCGGTCGTGCGGCCGGATGAGCGGCCGCATCGAGGGGAGTCCCTCCCTCCCCCCCGTTCCAACCCAACCCATCCCATCCCATGCGGGCGGAGGGACTCGAACCCCCAAGCCTTGCGGCACCGGCTCCTAAGGCCGGCGTGTCTGCCAGTTCCACCACGCCCGCGCGGGTCGGCCCGGCGCATCGCCCGTTGCGG
>JADGPM010000202.1 GCA_017882425.1 Solirubrobacteraceae bacterium | reverse complement strand
TCGCCGACAGCGGGAACGACCGCGTGCTGCGGTTCGACGCCCCGGGGTCCGTCCCGCCGGTCACGCACGCGGTGCAGGTGACCGTCACCGGCATCACCCGCGGCACCGTCACGAGCGCGCCCGAGGGGATCTCGTGCCTGACCGACTGCGTGCAGCACTACGGTGCCGGGCGCCAGGTGACGCTCACCGCGACACCCGTCGCCGGCAGCGTCCTCACCGGCTGGAGCGGCGCGTGCGCGCCATCTGGGGCGGCCACCACCTGCTCGCTGACCGTCGACGGCCCACTCGACGTCGGCGCGACGTTCGCGCCCGCGCCCCCACCACCCGAGCCGCCGCCCACGCCTCCGCCGCCTCCGCCCCCGACCCCCGCGCCCGCACCGACGCCGCGGGCGCCGGCGAAGATTCGAGTGCTGCGCGCGGGCGTGCAGGGCGGGGTGCTGGACATGCTCGTCGAGATCACCAGCCGCGCGCTGACCTCAGGCGCCAAGCTCGACCTGACGTACCAGTCGAGCGGACATACGACGAAGTTCAGCGTCCCGATCGCCACCACCTCAAGCGCCGGTGGCCCGCGTGCGCGGGCCGCGGAGGTCCGCGTCACGATCCGCAGGACTCTGCCCGCGAGTCAGCGCAAGAAGAACACCGGGATCGTCGAACTCACCTACGCCGGCAGCACGACGGTGCAACCCGACAAGGTGCGCCTGCGCGCCGCCTCCGGCAAGTCGCTGCTCGCGCGCAAGACCACCAGGATCCAGAACGGCCGACTGATCGTCAGCGGCACGATCACCAGCCGTGCCCGTGGCGTCGTGCGCATCCGCCTGGGCTACGACAACCCCGACGCCAGCACCGGCTTCCTCTACTGGAACGCCAGGATCGCGCGGGGCGCCTGGAAACTCAGCCAGGCACTGCCCGCCAAGGCAGCCGACGGCGGCCAGCTCGCCATCCAGTTCACCGGCTACCTGCCTCGCAACCTCCGCGGCGAGCAGACCGCCAAACAGGTCCTCGGCTGAGCGATCCACACACTCGATCCTGCGGCGTGGGTCAGCGCGGGAGCACGCGCGTGGTGAAGCGGATCGGCCTGCTGCCCGACGGGCGGTAGGTCAGCGTCCAGGTGCGGTCGCAGGCCTTCGACGTCCCGCCGAGATCGACCGTCGTGGTGATCTGGCCCTCGCGGTTCGCGGCGCCCTTCGGCACGGTCCCCTTGATCGTGCGCCCGCCCGACGTCGCCGTGACCGGGACGGCGGGCCCGGACGTGCGGCGCTGGCCGTTGATCCAGCTCACGCCCGCCCACAGCGTCGCGCCCGCCTTCGGGTGTGTGTCGCCGCGCGAACAGGCGAGCTTCGCGGGCGGCCGCAGCACGAGGAGGTGGCTCGTGCCCTTGACCGTGACGTAGCCCGGCGGCGGGAGGTACTCACGCGCAGGCTTGACGTCCTGGTACGACGGCTTGGCGATGGCGGTCACGGTGCCGCAGCGGTAGGCGGTGTCGCTCGGGCCGGTCGAGCAGCCCGCGGTCGTCCGTGGCGCGCGGGCCAGGATGATCGGTGTGCGCTCTGCGACCGCCACGCCCGCGAGCCGGGAGGCGACGTCGTTGACCAGGCGCTGGGGGCCGGCGTCGGTCTGCCGGAACGGCCCGCCCCGGGTGCCCTCGCAGGCACTCGTGTCGGTGCCGCAGCTCTGGCGCCACCACAGGCGGCCGTCGGCGTCGAAGGACACGCCGGTCAGCCCCTGGCCGCTGAGCCCGCACACCGCGCTGTCCAGGGTGCGCACGGCGCTCGTGCGAAGGTCCAGCAGCCGGACCGTCGCCAGGCCGCAGATGCCGAAGTCGCCGCCCGAGGTGCTGACGCGCGAGGTCACGGCCACGCGGTCGCCGCGCAGCGCCGACGACAGCGCAGATGCCCGCGTCACCGTGAAGCACTCTGCGAACTCCGACAGCGCACAGGTCGACGGGGGCAGCACCCCGATGACGCGGTCGCCCGTGCCATCGACCTTCGACAGGTGCACGCGCCCGACGTCGCCGGCGCCGCCGACCACGTAGACCAGCCGGTCGCCGTGGATCGCCGGCGCATACTCCAGGGCACCCGGTCGTGCGGCGAAGGGGAACGACTTCGGCGCGCGCGTGCCGAGGTCATAGCCCTCGACGTCGCACGCCGTCGCCGCCGTATCCGGGGCACCGCCGCAGCGCGCCCACACCAGCCACGTCTGCCCGTCGGGACCGCGCCCCGCCGAGAGCGCGAACGGTCGCAGCGACGGCGCGACGTCGAGGGTGCGGATCGTTCCGCCGCGATCCACGACAAGCCGGTAGGCCGCGGCCGCGTCGTCCCACCGGCTCCACGCCGCGGTGTTCGAGTACGCCGCGATCGGGCCGTCCGCGGCGTCGGTCGCCAGCACGCCGGACAGCGGCGCAGCTCCCGATGGCGCCGCTCCCGCCGCGAGCGCCGGCAGCGCGAGCAGGGACAGGACGAGGACCCGACGGGATCTGCGCATCATCGCTCAACGGTCCCGCAGCGTGAGCGGGGACACATCCGTTGAACCTGCGCGTCGGCCACCGTGATGCCCCGCAGGGCGCGGGCCCGGAGCGGTGCGGGACACAGGGATGGGAGTTCCCGCGCGAGGCGACGGCGCGTCAGAGGGCGTCCGTCTCGAAGAGTCCGGTCTGGTAGGCCAGCACGACCGCTTGCACGCGGTCGCGGACGTCGAGCTTCTGGAGGATGTGCGTGACGTGGGTCT
>JADGPM010000030.1 GCA_017882425.1 Solirubrobacteraceae bacterium | reverse complement strand
GCGCAGCCTCTCCAGGCCTGCGCGCATGCGCCCCTTGACGGTGCCGAGCGGCACCTCGAGGAGCTCGGCGATCTCGCTGTGCGAGTAGCCGGAGTAGAACGAGAGCTCGATCACCCGGCGCTGGTCGTCGGGCAGCTCGCCGAGCAGCGCGACGGTCCGCTCGCGCTCCACCAGTGCGAGCGCGTCGGCCTGCGTGTCCTCGCCGGAGGCCACGCGCTCGGCCGCCGTATCGTCGGCGACGTTGCGATCGCGGTGGCGCGTCATGCGCCGCAGGTGGTCGATCGACTTGTTGTGCGTGATCGCCAGCAGCCAGCTGCGCACGCTGCCCACGCGGGCGTCGTAGCGCCCCGCCGAACGCCAGGCGGCCATCATGGCCTCCTGGCACGCGTCGTCCGCCGCGGCAGCGCTCCCGCAGATGCGGTGGGCGAGCGCGAACGCCGCGGCGACGTGGCGGTCGAAGACGACCTCGAACGCGTCGGCGTCCGCGCCTGCGGCGAGGGCCATCAGCTCCTCGTCGGCCATGCGGACGAGCTTGTCGGGTCGGGCGCTCACGGGGTTGCGTAGGTATACGTGTTCGAGGGCCCGCCGTGGGGGCTAGGCCGGCAGGTCGGCGTCGTCGCGCTGGTCGATCGCGGGCGCGTCCTCGTGAGCTGCGCCGGAGAGCGACTCCTTGAACTGGCGCATCCCGTCGCCCAGCGACCTGCCGGCGGACGGCAGGCGCTTGGGGCCGAGCACGACCAGGGCGATGATGAGGACGACGATGAGCTCCATGGGGCCGATGCTGGGCATGGCGGTCTCCTGTTCGGGTATCGCGGATCGATCCTTGAACGACGGCGGCCACCCGATCGGATGCCTCGGGGCCGGGAAGGGCGCCCTGGGGGTAGGCTCCGGGGCGGATGACGAGCGTTCCGTCGGAGCCCGCGGCGCCGCAGTCCGCCGCAGATGGCGCGGACGGGACGACGTGGGTCTACGACTTCGCCCGCGGCTCGCGTGAGATGCGCGACCTGCTCGGCGGCAAGGGTGCGAACGTCGCGGAGATGACGCGCGTGCTCGGGGCTGAGCGGGTGCCTGCGGGCTTCACGATCACGACGGCGGCGTGTGTGGCCTACCTGCGCGCCGAGCCGCGCGGCTTCCCGGCCGGCCTCGTCGAGGAGGTGCGCGCGGCGCTGCTGCGCCTGGAGGCCACGACCGGTCGCGGCCTGGGCGACGCCCGGGACCCGCTGCTCGTCTCCGTGCGATCGGGCTCCCCGGTCTCGATGCCGGGGATGATGGACACCGTCCTGAACCTCGGGCTCACGGACGTCTCGGTCCTCGGGCTCGCGGAGCGCACCGGCAACGAGCGCTTCGCGTGGGACTCCTATCGCCGGCTCGTGCAGATGTACGGCAACGTCGTGCGCGGCGTTGCGAGCGACCTGTTCGAACGCGAGATCGCAAGGATCAAGGAGGATCGCGGTGCCTCGCTGGACACCGATCTCGACGCCGCCGCCCTGCGCGAGCTGACCGCGAGCTTCCAGCGGATCTACCGCGAGCAGACCGGCGACCCGTTCCCGCAGGACCCGCGCGTCCAGCTGGACCTGGCGATCCGCGCCGTCTTCGAGTCGTGGGAGGGCGACCGCGCGCTGCACTACCGGCGCATCCATGGCATGAGCGACGACATGGGCACCGCGGTCAACGTCCAGCAGATGGTGTTCGGCAACAAGGGCCCGACGTCGGGGTCGGGAGTGGCGTTCAGCCGCGACGAGATGACCGGGGAGCCCGAGCCCTCGGGCGACTTCCTGATAGACGCCCAGGGCGAGGACGTCGTCAGCGGCGTGCGCAACACCAGCTCGCTCGCCGATCTGGCCGACCCGCTGCCGGAGGCCCACGACCTGCTGCTCGACGTCCTCGGCAGGCTCGAGCGCCACTACGGCGACATGCAGGACGTCGAGTTCACGATCGAGGAAGGGCGCCTGTTCCTGCTGCAGACGCGCAGCGCCAAGCGCCCGGCGCAGGCGGCGGTGCGCTTCGCCGTCGACGCCGTCGCCGAGGGCCTGCTCACGCGTGAGGCCGCGCTGCTGACGATCGATGCGGGGTCGCTCGACGCGCTGCTGCACAAGACGATCGACCCCGCGTTCGACTTCGAGGCGCTCGCCCACGGTGTGGCGGCGTCGCCCGGCGCCGCGAAGGGCGCCATCGTGTTCACCGCCCACGACGCGGTCGAGTCCGCCGCGCAGGGCGTCGACTGCATCCTCGTGCGGCAGTTCACCGAGGCCGAGGACGTCGCCGGGTTCCACGCCGCGCGCGGCATCATCACCAGCGAGGGCGGCAAGGCCTCGCACGCGGCGCTGGTGGCCCGCGGGATGGGCCGGCCGTGCGTGGCCGGCGCGAGCGCGCTGGAGATCGACGTGCGCGCCGGCGAGGTGCGCCTGCAGGCGACCGGCGAGGTCGTCGCTCGCGCTGGAGACCCGATCGCGCTCGACGGCTCGACCGGCGCGATCACGACGCAGGACGTGCCGCTCGTCGAACCGCCGGAGAACGCGAACTTCGAGGAGGTGCTGAGGTGGGCCGACGCGATGCGCCGCCTCGGCGTGCGCGCGAACGCCGACACCCCCGACGACGCGCGCCGCGCCCGCGAGTTCGGAGCCGAGGGCATCGGCCTCTGCCGGACCGAGCACATGTTCATGGCCACCGACCGCCAGCCGAAGATGCGCGCGATGATCCTGGCGACGGGGCTCGAGGATCGCCGCGCGGCACTCGACGCGCTGCTGCCGCTCCAGCAGCGCGACTTCGAGGGCCTCTTCGAGGCGATGGCCGGGCTGCCGGTCACGATCCGCCTGCTCGACCCGCCGCTGCACGAGTTCCTCCCCGACCGCGTCGACCTCGAGCTGGCCGCCGCGCGCGGCGAGGGCGACCCCGCGCTGCTCGAGCGCGTCATCGCGCTGTCGGAGACCAACCCGATGCTCGGTACGCGCGGCTCGCGGCTGGGCATCCTGCATCCCGAGATCTACGAGATGCAGTGCCATGCGATCTTCCGCGCCGCCCGCGCCGTGCGGGAGCGTGACGGGGAGGCGCCGCACGTCGAGGTGATGCTGCCGCTGATCGCCTACGAGCGCGAGCTCGAGCTGATGCGGGCGCTCGTGCTGCGCGTCGCCGCGCAGGAGTCCTTCGTCCGCGGCGAGGACTTCATGGTCGGCACGATGATCGAGCTGCCGCGCGCCTGCCTGCTGGCCGACCACATCGCGACGATGGCCGACTTCTTCAGCTTCGGGACGAACGACCTGACGCAGACGACGCTGGGCTTCAGCCGCGATGACATCGAGGCCGCGCTGCTCGTGCCCTACCTCGACGGCGAGGTCTTCGACCGCTCGCCGTTCGAGACGATCGACACGCCCGGGGTCGGCGAGCTCGTGAAGATGGGCGGCTGGCTCGGCCGCAAGATGAAGCCCGACCTGCAGCTCGGCATCTGCGGCGAGCACGGCGGCGACCCGGACTCGATCGAGTTCTTCCATCGCAACGGACTGGACTACGTCAGCTGCAGCCCGTTCCGCGTGCCCGTCGCGCGCGTCGCGGCGGGGCAGGCGGCGGCGCGCGAGCACCGCGCGGACTGACCGGCGTGGCGAAGGCGACGCTCGCGAGCCGGATCGCGCGCCTGGACCGCGAGCGCTTCGTGGGGCGGCGCGGGGAGCTCGAGCGGCTGGCGGGGCTGTTCGGCGACGAGCCGTCCGCCGGCGTCGTGCTGCTGCACGGACCGGGCGGCATCGGCAAGAGCACGCTGCTGCGCGAGCTGATGCGCCGCGGGGAGCGGGCCGGCTGGACGCCGTGGATCGTCGAGGGACGCGACCTCCCGCCGGACCCCGACGCGCTCGAGGACGCGTTCGCCGGTGCGCAGGACGCCGAGCGCCCGCTGCTCGTGCTCGACACCTATGAGCGCATGACGGCGATCGACGGGTACCTGCGCCGGCGCCTGCTGCCGCGCATGCCGGAGCGCACCGTCGCGCTGATCGCCGGGCGCACCCCGCCCGACCCCGCCTGGTCACACGACGGCTGGGAGACGCTGACCGTGCAGGTCGAGCTCGGCGCGTTCGCGGACGCCGAGGCCCTCGAGCTGCTGCACGCCGCCGGCGTCGACGACGACCGCCGGGCGCGGGTGATCGCAGCATGGGCGGGCGGCTCACCCCTGGCCCTGACCCTCGCGGCCGAGGCGGCGGACGCCGACCCCTCGTGGGACCCGGCGGCCGAGCCGGCGCCGCCCGAGGTCGTCGAGCCGCTGATCCGGCGGATGGCGGACGCCGACGTCGAGGGCCCGCATGCGGGCGTGATGGCCGCGGCGGCGATCGGGC
>JADGPM010000201.1 GCA_017882425.1 Solirubrobacteraceae bacterium | reverse complement strand
CGATCACGCCGTCCTGCAGGTGCATGAGCCCGAAGCGCGCGAGGTCGCGCAGGGTGGTGCAGATCCCGCCCTCGACGACCGGGAACCCTGCGGCGTCGACGATGATGTCGGCGTCGTGCTCGGCGCCGATGCGGCTCCAGATGCGACCGGAGAAGAGCTCGGGGAAGCGGGTGCCCGTCGCCTCGACCGCGGCCCATGCGAGCACGTCGGTGAGGATCGAGCGGTACTTGAACGGGCCGCCGTGCACGCGGTCGTTGTCCAGCGCGGTGATCCAGGCGTAGGTGTCGGCGGGCAGGTCCGGGCGCCGGTGCGGGCGGTAGCCGGAGATCTGCTCGATCAGGACGCCGTCGCTGTCAGGGTCCCCGTAGTCGTCCTCGTCGAAGCGCGTCCCGGCGCGCATGTCGAGGAGATGCTGGAGCGTGCACCCGTCCCAGGCACCGCGGCGCAGCGCGCCGATGTACTCGGTCACCTCGGCGCCGGGATCCAGGACGCCGTCATCCACGAGGACGCCGACGAGCGTCGCGGTCAGCGACTTGGACACCGACATCAGCAGGTGGGTGTCGTCGGGTCGCATCCCGTCCGTGTAGTGCTCGAACACGATGCGCCCGTCGTGGATCACGCAGATCCCGTCGGTGTAGCCGTCCCGGAGCGCCCGTGCG
Organism: Solirubrobacteraceae bacterium; assembly: GCA_017882425.1. Lineage (GTDB taxonomy): Bacteria > Actinomycetota > Thermoleophilia > Solirubrobacterales > Solirubrobacteraceae > F1-60-MAGs163. The sequence continues at coordinate 2,825 of JADGPM010000201.1, read as the reverse complement.
AACGGGACGCTCGCGCCGTCGAGCACGATGGGCACGGCGCCGAGGTCGAGCGGGTCGGCCGGCAGCTCGCCGACCGGGCCGTCGCCGCGGGAGATGCGCGCGGTGCGCGCCAGCTCGCGGACGTGGAGGAACCCCCAGCGGTTGAACGGCCCCTCGATCCAGTTGTCGGCCGTGACCAGGTGCCCGGCCGGCGGCGGCGCCCCCTGCATCAGCCCGAGCTCGACGGCGCTCTTCGGTGGACGACCCATCGACGTCGGGCGGCGTCCGGCGGCGATCAGCCGCCGGCGAGCTCCTGCGCCGAGGCGACCGCGGCGTACCCGTCGCCGAGCGCGGCGATGAACGCGGCGTGCACTGAGGGGGCGGGGACGTCGACGCCGCCGAACGTCAGAGCGGGGGCGGCGCACGCGTCGTGGGCGACGCTGACCGAGAACCCGAGGTCGGCCGCCGCGCGCACGGTCGCGTCGACGCACATGCTCGTCATCATCCCGCAGACCACGAGCTGGTCGGCTCCGGCGTCACGCAGCGTCCGTTCGAGCGTCGTCCCCAGGAACGAGTTCGGCGCCTCCTTGCTGATGACGGCCTCGCCCGCGCGCGGCGCCACGGCGTGGTGGATCTCGATGCCGTCCGTCCCGGGCCGCATGAACGTCGCGTCGGGCGCGTCCCAGACGTGGCGGACGTGGACGATCTGCTCCTCCGAGGCGCGGAACGCGTCGAGCATCCCGGCCGCCGCCGCGGCCGCCGCCTCGGGCTCGTAGAGCGGGTGGGCGCCGCCCGGGAAGTAGTCGTTCTGGATGTCGACGATGACGAGGGCTCGGGACATGGTGGGCTCCGGGGTCGCGGGAACGCGGAGGTTCGCACGTCGGCGGGCGCAACCTCGCGCGGGCTCCGGTGATCCTATGGGTGGCTGCCGCGCCGGAGCGCCCCGGGCATCGTCTAGGCCGTCGCCTGGACCTGCGTCTGCGCCGGCCCGCGGGCCGGCGCGACTCCGCGGATGAGGTCGGCGGCGCGCTCGGCGAGCGCGATGACCGGGGCGTTGGTGTTCCCGCGCGTGACCGTCGGCATCACGGATGCGTCGACGACGCGCAGGCCCTCGACGCCGCGGACGCGCAGGTCGGTGTCAACGACGCAGTCGGCGCCCGCGCCCATCGCGCAGGTGCCGACCGGGTGGTAGAGCGTCCCGGTCGTGGCCCGGATGTGCGCCTCGATGTCGGCGTCCGAATCCGACGCGGGCACGCTGTGCGTCGCGGTCACGTAGCGTGCGAGCGGCTCCTGCTCTGCCACCCGCATGCACGCACGCACGCCTTCGATCGCCAGGCGCATGTCGTCCGGGTCGGCGTAGTAGTTGTGGACGATCAGCGGCTTGGCGGTGGGCTCCGGTGAGACGAGCGCCACCTGGCCGCGGCTGCGGGGCTTCAGCAGGCAGGTCGTGACGCTGAAGCCGTGGTGCTGGGTCGGGAGCAGGCCCTCGTCGTAGAACGCCGCCGGCCACGCGTGGAACTGCAGCTGCCCGATCCCCCGCGCCCGCGCCTCGTCGTCGACCGCGAGGAAGCCGCCGGCCTCGGCGTAGTTCGACGTGAGCGGTCCGCGACCCTCGCGCTGGAGCAGCGCGAGATTGTCCTCGCTGAGCGCCTCGAAGAGGCTGAGCGGCTCGTCGATCAGCCAGTTGCCGCCGGCGACCGGGTGGTCGCTGAGGTTCAGCCCGACGTTCGGGGCCTCGGCGACGACCGGGATCTGGAGCTGCTCGAGCTCTGCCGGTCGCCCGATGCCGGACAGCATCAGGATCTGCGGTGAGTTGTAGGCCCCGCCGCACACGATCACCTCACGCGAGGCCTCAAAGGTCGCCAGGCTGCCCGGGAACCCGGCCTCGACCCCGCTCGCGCGCTCGCCGTCGAACAGGATCCGCGTCGTGTGGCAGTTCGTCTCGATTGTGAGGTTCGGCCGGCCGGCGGCGGGGTGAAGGTAGGCGACGGCCGTCGAGGCGCGCAGTCCGTTGCGCTGGGTGACCTGGTACCAGCCGACGCCGAGATGGTCCTCGCCGTCGTTGAAGTCCGCGCGGGCGTCGTGTCCCGCGGCGACGGCGGCATCGATGAACGCCTGCATCAGCGGGTTGCGCGAACGACCCTCGCTGACGGGCAGCGGGCCGCCGCTGCCGTGGACGGGGGAGGCGCCGCGCTCGTTGTCCTCTGCGCGTACGAAGTACGGCAGCAGGTCGTCCCAGCTCCAGCCCGTGCAGCCGGCGGCCGCCCACTCGTCGTAGTCGGCGCGGTGCCCGCGGATGTAGACCATCGCGTTGATCGACGAGGAGCCGCCGAGCATGCGCCCGCGCGGGAGGTAGATGCGCCGTCCGTCGCAGCCGGGCTCGAAGTGGGCGTCGTAGTCCCAGTCGTAGATGCTGCGCATCAGCGCCGTGATGCCGGCCGGCATGTGGATCAGGTCCGACACGTCCGGCGGGCCGGCCTCGAGCAGGAGCACGCTGCAGTCCGGGTCCTCGCTGAGGCGCGCTGCCAGCACGCAGCCCGCAGATCCGGCGCCGACGATCACGTAGTCGTACATGGGGGTGGGCTCCTCAGCTCGGTGGAGGGCCGATCATCGACCTCTCGCGAGCCCGGCGTCAAGCGACCGGGCCGAGGAGCTACGCTCGGCCCCCCGGTCGCCCGCACACGAGGAATCACCATGACCTACTGCCTCGCCCTCCGCCTGGACGAGGGCCTCGTCTTCCTTGCCGACACCCGCACGAACGCCGGGGTCGACAACGTCAGCACCTTCCGCAAGCTGCACGTCCTGCGCCCCGCGCCGGACCGCGTCTTCGTGCTCGAGTCGGCGGG
>JADGPM010000029.1 GCA_017882425.1 Solirubrobacteraceae bacterium | reverse complement strand
CGCCGCGAAGATGCTGAAGAAGGCGAAGGCGCCGGTGCCCGATCAGGCGCTGACCGCCGCGCGCGAGACGCAGGCCACCTTCAGCGAGGAGACGGCCCTGCTCAAGGAGCAGGTCCGTGAGGTCGTCGTCAAGCCGGAGGACCAGCGCTCGTGAGCACCCAGCCCCGCACGTCGGAGCAGATCCGCGCCTCGATCGCCGCCAACCAGGCCGGTCTCGCCAGCTCGCTGACGCAGCTGCGCGGTGAGGTCGTCGCGGTCGCCGACTGGCGCCGGCAGATCAACTCCCACCGCCGCGAGGTGCTGATCGGCGCGGCCGTCGCAGGGTTCGTGATCGGCGGCGGCATCGCCGCCATCTTCGGTCGGCGGCGCTGACGTCCAAGCGCTCGGTCGACCACCGGCCTCCGCGGAGCTGAACCTTCAGGGCTTCAAGAGCCCCGGGGCGATCCCGCCCACCCCGATGAGACCGGGGCCCGCGTGCGTCCCGATCACGGGGCCGATCTCCGAGCACAGCAGCGGCTCGTTCTCGAAGATCTCGCGGCCGCGCTCGACGAGGCGCTCGGCGACGTCGGCGGCCTGCGTGTGCTGGACGACCCAGGCCGTCGCGCCGTCCGCTTTGCGCGCGCGCATGTAGTCGACCATCCGCTCGAACGCGCGCTTCTCGGTGCGGACCCGCTCGATCGGCGTGATGCCGTCGTCGAAGGTCAGGATCGGCTTGATCTTCAGCGCGCCGCCCACCCATGCCTGTGCGCTGCCGATGCGCCCGCCGCGCCGCAGGTACTCCAGCGTGTCGACCGCGAACCAGATGCGCGTGCTCTCGATCGCCGCCTCGGCGCGCCCGACGACCTGATGGACGTCGGCGCCACCGCGGGCGGCGGCCGTGGCGGCGAGCACGATCATGCCCTGCCCGGCGCAGGCGCTGCGCGAGTTGACGACCTCGACCCGGCGCTGCCCGCCGCGCGCGCCGATCTCCGCCGCCGCCTGGCGCGCTGCCTCGCACGTGCCTGAGATCCCGGCGCCGAGGTGCACGGAGACGATGTCGTTGCCGGCCTCCAGCAGCGGCTCGTAGACCTCGAGGAAGTCGCCGATCGAGGGCTGCGAGGTCGTCGGCAGCTCGCTCTGGGTGCGCATCCGCTCGTAGAACGCGTCGTAGTCGCCCAGCTCCGACTCGCGCGTCAGCTTCCCGCCGTCGTTGACGTAGAGGCTTACCTCGTGGATCCCGGCCTCGTCGATCATCGCTCGCGGCATGTAGTGCGTGGTGTCGGTGACGACGGCGACGGGCATCCGATTCAGCCTAGTGCAGCGTCTGCGGCGAGGGTCATCGCCGCGTTCGCCCACGGATGCGAGACTGCGCGTCGTGGGCATCACACTCGTCACCGGTGCGACCGGCCTCGTCGGATCGCACGTCACGCGGCTCCTCGTCGAGCGCGGCGACCGCGTGCGCGTGACGACCCGGGTCGGCTCGATGACCGAGCAGCTCGCCGGCCTGGACGTCGAGACGGTGCGCTGCGACATCCTCGACCGCCAGGCGGTGCGACGCGCGATGCGCGGCGTCACGCGCGTCTTCCACGTCGCCGGCCTGACATCGCTGCGCGCCGGCGAGGACTCCCTGTTCCGCGTCAACGTGGGCGGCACGCGCATCGTGCTCGAGGAGGCGCTGCGCGCCGAGCCCGAACGCGTCGTCTACACCTCGTCGGTCGCTGCGATCGGCCCCGCCCCGCGCGGCGCGACCGCCGACGAGACGCAGCTCTTCCGCGCGGGGCGCTTCGGCCTTCCCTACGTCACCTCCAAGCACGAGGCGGAGAGCGAGGCGCTGCGGATCGCCGCGCACGGGCTGCCGCTGGTGATCGTCAACCCCGCGCACGTCCTGGGCAAGGGCGACGTCTACCACTCGTCGACGGAGATCGTGCGGCGCTTCCTGCGCCGGCAGATCCCCGCATACGTCGACGGGGCGCTGAACGTCGTCGATGCCGAGGACGTCGCCCGCGGCCACCTGCTCGCCGACGAGCACGGCCGGCTCGGCGAGCGCTACATCCTGGGCAACCGGAACTTCACGCTGGACCGCCTGTTCGCCGACCTGGGCCGCCTCTCCGGCGTCGAGCCGCCGGCCGTGAAGCTGCCGCTGAGCGTCGCGCTGCAGCTCGCGGCGACCGCGCAGGCGCTGCCGGGCAAGCCGGTGGCGACGGTCGGCGAGGTCCGCGCCGCGTCGCTGTGGTGGGCCTTCCGCTCGACGAAGGCCAAGCGCGAGCTGGGGTGGAAGCCGTCCCATCACGAGGACACGCTCGTCGACACGATCGAGTGGTACCGCCGCCGCGAGCCCGGATTGCTCGCCGAGCCGGGGGCCCGGCAGCCGATCGCGCTGCGCCTGGCAGGATTCGGCGTGCGCCGCGTCGCGAGCGCCGTGTCCGCCCTGACGCCCTGACCCCCCGACCCACGATGCCCACGCTCCACCGCTGCCGCACGCCGACCGACCGGCTCTGCCCCTGCGGGCGGGTCGCGCGCGAGCTTCGCCGCCAGGGCATCGCGGTCGACGAGGTCCGCGTCCCGTGGCGCAAGGCACGGCGCGACGAGGTCGTCGCCCTCAGCGGCCAGGCGGTCGTCCCGTTGCTCGTGCTCGACGGAGAGGCGATCTGCGACTCGCGGCGGATCGTCGAGCACCTGCGCTGGCTGGATGCGCGGGCGCCCGCCGGCGAGCCGGCCTGAGCCGCCCGCCCGTCCGCACGCCGCGCCGGGCGCGGTACGCTGGTCGTCCGGCAGATCGCCCACTTGGCCTGGAGCGCCACCGAGCGCTCGACCGGGTCACGCGCCGGCCTTCGGGCCGGCGGACAGCCCCGGTGGTCAGGAGTGTCAAACCGCCCAGGCAAGACACACCGTCCTGGGACGTTGTAGTTCAACGGTGATCTCTGTCCGGGGGAAACCCGGGGCCCGCCTCGCGCGGGCTCCGGGCCCACCGGGAGCGGCGGGGTGACCCTCTACCCGATGACGATCGCCTTCAGCGCCTCGCCGCTGCGCGCCAGCGCGAGCGCCTCGCCGGTCCGCTCGAGCGCCAGGCGGTGCGTGACGAACCCGCCCGGGTCGACCGCGCCGCTGCGGATCAGCCCGAGTGCGGCGCGCATGTCGGCCGGCCCCGCCGAGTACGAGGCGCAGACGTCGACCTCCGCGCCGTAGAGGGCGAGCCCGTCGAGGTCGAGCGCCTCGCCGGGGTACGGCGGCGCGTAGAGGCACAGCACGCCACCCGGGGCGACGGCGGCGAACGCGTCGCGCACCGCCTCGGCGGCAGGGGTGCAGACGAGTGCGACGTCGACGAGCTCGTTGCCGTGCCGCTCGGCGCCGAGCGCGAGCGCCCGCCCCAGGCGCTCCGGCCGCGGCTCGCGCACCCAGACGACGTCGGCCGCGCGCGCGTGGGCGGCGAGGATCGCGAGCAGCCCACTGGCGCCCGCGCCGACGACGAGGAGGCTGTCGCCGGCCCGCACCCCGGCGCGGTCGAGCGCGCGCAGGACGCACGCCAGCGGCTCGACGAAGGTGGCGCGCTCGGCGTCGAGGTCGTTGACCACGAGCAGCTCCGCCGCCAGCTCGGCCGGCACGCGGATCAGCTCGGCGAAGCCGCCGGGGTCCAGCGCGGAGGTCCGGAAGGCCTCGCACAGCGTCTCGTGCCCGCGGCGGCAGCGCCGGCACTCGCCGCACGGCGCGTGGTGATGGACGATCACGCGGTCGCCGACCCGGCAGCCCTCCACGCCGGCGCCGAGCGCGACGACCTCGGCGACGAGCTCGTGGCCCAGGACGGCGGGCACCTTGCGCGCGACCCAGGCCGCGCTGACGTCCGAGCCGCAGACCCCGCAGGCCAGCAGCCGGCAGACGACCTCGCCGGGCCGCGGCTCGGGATCGGGCCGCTCCTCGATGCGGACGCTGTCGGTCGTGACCGAGAGCGCGACCCTCATGCGAGCAGCTCCGCGATGCGGGCGGCCGTCGGCGGCCGGGCGACGCCGCGCTCGGTGACGAGCGCGGTGACGAGGTCCGCGGGCGTGACGTCGAAGGCGGGGTTGCGCACGGGCGTTCCGGGCACCGTCACGTCCATGCCGGCGAGCGTCCGCACCTCGTCCGCGTCGCGCTCCTCGATCTGGATCGCCGTGCCGTCGACGAGCGCCGGGTCGATCGACGAGGTCGGGCCGGCGACGACGAACGGGATGCCCGCCGCGCGGGCGGCGAGGGCGAGGGGGTAGGTGCCGACCTTGTTGGCGACGTCGCCGTTGGCGGCGACGCGGTCGCAGCCGACGATCACCGCATCCGCCGCGCCGGCGCGGATGAGCCCCGGGGCGGCCGCGTCGACCACGAGGTGGTGCGGGATGCCGGCACGCCCGAGCTCCCAGACCGTGAGCCGCGCGCCCTGGAGCAGCGGGCGCGTCTCGCAGACGAGCACCTCGACGCCGCCGGCGGCGTGGAGCGCGCCGACGATGCCGAGCGCCGAGCCGGTCCCGCCCGTCGCGAGCGCGCCGGTGTTGCAGTGGGTCACGACCCGTCGCGTGCCGGCGAGCAGCTCGGCGCCGGCCGCGGCGATCGCCACGCTCGCCGCGTCCTCCTGCGCCTGGATCAGCTGCGCCTCGCCGCGCGCCGCGGCGGCCATCCGCGTCGGGCCGGCTCCGAGCGCGGCGCCGCGCACGCGATCGACGGCCCACGCGAGGTTGACCGCCGTGGGCCGCGCGGCCCGCAGCTCCTCCCAGGCGCGCTCGAGCGTCCCCAGGCCGGGCAGCGCGGCGAGCTCCATCGCGAGCCCGTAGGCGGCGGCGATGCCGATGACCGGGGCTCCGCGGATCGCCAGGCGGCGGATCGCCGCGGCGGTGTCCGCCGCGCCGGTCAGCTCGAGCCACTCCTCGGCGGCCGGAAGCCGCGTCTGGTCGAGCGCGTGCAGGTGCTCGCCGTCCCAGCGCAGCGCGCCCTGTGCGCTCGTCGTACCCGCCGCCATGGGGCGATGCTACGTCCCGTCGAGCGCGGGCGCCGCCGCGCGGCACTGCGCCGCAGCGGGCATCCGATGCTCTACCGTCCGGCGGGATGATCACCCGCGCCGTCGCCGTCGCCCTCCTGATGCTGGCGTGCGCGGCCCCCGCGCACGGCGCCGGCGCCCCGATCATGCCGCTCGACCAGGTGCGGGCGGGCACGGACTGCACCGCCGCGTCGGTCGTCCACGGCACGGACATCAGCACGTTCGCCGTCCACATCGACGACGTGCTCGGGTCCAGCGACATCCGCCAGGCGCGGATCCTCGTGACCGTCTCCGGCGCGGCGATCGACGCGACCGGCGTCGGCCCGGGCTTCTCGGGCTCGCCCGTCTCCTGCCCGGGACCCGACGGGTCGTCGCTCGTCGTCGGCGCGATCTCCGAGACGATCGGGGCCTACGGGGGCCGGACCGTGCTCGTGACGCCGATCCAGGCGATCCTGGGCGAGTCGGTCGATCCGCCGCAGGCCGCCACCCACATGTCGGTGCGCGCACGGGCGCTGCTGCGCGCCGCCCGGCCGATCGCCGAGCCGCTCAGCATCTCCGGCCTCTCGCCGGCGATCGGCGCCGGGGTCGTGCGCGCGGCGCGCCTGGCCGGGCGCATCGTCATCAGCGCCCCGGCGAGCCCGCGTCAGGCCGCCGCGGCGATCCCGCTGGAGCCCGGGTCGGCGATGGCCGTCGGGCTCTCCAGCGGCGACGTCCAGGAGGGCGCGATCGGCACCGTCGCCTACGTCGACGGTGACACCGTCTGGGCATTCGGGCATCCGCTCGACGGCGCAGGCCGGCGCGAGCTCTTCCTCTCGGAGGCCTATGTCTTCGACGTGGTGAACAACCCGCTCGGCACGCAGGACGCGGCGACCTACAAGCTGGCCTCGCCGACGGCCGACGTCGGCACGCTGCGCCAGGACGGGATCAGCGCCGTCGTCGGGCGCCTCGGCGCGCTGCCGCGCCGCTTCCCCGCGACCTTCGCCACACGTGACCTCGACACGGGCAGGACCGGCGCGCTGCACGTGCAGGTCGCCGACGAGCGCGCGATCGGGCTGCCGACCGGCACGTCGGCGCTCTCCACGGTCGCACCGGAGGCGGTGGCCCAGGCGATCTACAACGCCCTCGACGGCTCGCCCGTGCACCAGACCGACGAGCTGTGCCTGAAGATCTCCGTGCGCCAGGCCAAGCGCCCGCTGGCGTTCTGCAATCGCTACGTCGGCGGCGGCGGGGGCGCCGACGCGCTGCTCGGCGGGCCGCTCGTCTCCGACGTCGTCGCCGCGACCCAGTTGCTCGACGCCTACGACGCCACGAACCTCGACATCACCGGCGTGAGCGCCGACGTCCGCGTCCAGCGCGGCCTGCAGCTCGCGACGCTCGCCTCCCTGCGCGGCCCCGCGAGCGCGCGGCGCGGCTCGGACGTGAGCGTCAGCGCCCGGCTGATCCGGCCCGGTGGCGCGAAGCTCACCCGCACGATCCGCGTCCACGTCCCCAAGGGGATGCCGACCGGCTCACGTGACCTGCTGCTGAAGGGCACCTCGGCCGACCAGGTGTCAGGGTCGGGCAGCGACGGCGGCGCGACGATCGACCTCTCGAACCTGTTCGCCGGTCCGTCCTCCGACGGGCCGGCGAGCGTCCGCGAGCTGGGGTTCGCGATGTCCGCGATCCACCGCTACGACGGTGTCACTGCGCGGTTCCTGCCGCCCGGCTCGGACCCGCAGAGCGACCTGCCCGGCGGGCCCGAGGGCGTCGCCCAGCGCTCGCGCCAGACCTACCGCGATGCGCAGCTGCGCATCGCGGGCAGCGCCCGCCTGCGGATCACGATCCGCAGGTAGGGCTACTAGGCGAGCCGGTTCTCGATCTGCAGCGGCGGGGCGCCGGCCGGCGCCTCGGGAGCCGGCGCCTGCGCGGGCGCCTCGGCGGGCGGCTCGACGCCGAGCACCTCGGCCAGCTCACCGGTCTCGTACATCTCCGTGACGATGTCCGCGCCGCCGACGAGCTCGCCGTCGACGAACAGCTGCGGGATCGTCGGCCAGTTCGAGATGGCCGAGAGCTCCTGGCGGATGCGCGGGTCGGGCAGGACGTCGACCGCGGCGAACGGCGCGCCGGTGGCCTGGAGCGCCGCGACGGTCCGCGCCGAGAACCCGCAGGCGGGCTGCTCGGGCGAGCCCTTCATGAACAGGATCACGTCGTTCTGGTCGATCGCCTCGGCGATCGCGTCGCGCAGAGGGTTCTCGGTCTGCTCGCTCATGGGGTCTCCGTCCTGAGTGAGAGGGCGTGGATGGGGCCGCCGAGCTCACCGGGCTCGAACAGCCTGTAGACGAGCTGATGCTGCTGGATGCGGCTCAGCCCGCTGAACGCGTCGGCGACGATGCGTGCGTTGAAGTGCACGTCGTCGGTGCTGTCGACCTCCGCGCTCGCTCCGGGGATCCCGGCCTCGATGCGCTGCTTGAGTTCTTCGGCGGTGGCCATTCCAGAACAGGGTAGACGCTCGCTATACTTCCTGAAGCATGACGACCGACGTGACCTTCAAGGCCAAGGGCATCACCTTCACCGAGCAGGGTGCGCAGAAGGTGCGCGAGTTCCTCTCCTCACAGGATGCCGACATCACGACCGCCGGCCTGCGCGTGGGCGTCAAGGGCGGCGGCTGCTCGGGCTTCCAGTACCAGCTCGCCTTCGACGACCAGCGCGACGACGACATCGTCTTCGAGGACCACGGGCTCAAGCTGCTCGTGGACACCCAGAGCCTCTCCTACGTCGACGGCTCGCAGATCGACTATGTCGACTCGCTCCAGGGCGCCGGCTTCAACGTCGTCAACCCGAACGTCGTCGCGGCCTGCGGCTGCGGCTCGTCCTTCCGCGTGAAGGACGAGGACGAAGCCGTCTCCGCGCTCTAGGTCACGTCTCGCTGAAGGGGTCCGATGTGCGAGAGCACATCGGTGATCGGTCGGCGCTCACGCGGGCTCGTTGTCGAGCGAGCGCCAGAGCAGCCGGCAGGCGACCGAGCGGTAGGGGACCCACGGTTCGGCGAGCTCGGTGAGGGCCGCGGGAGTGGGCAGCTCGTCGAGCCCGTACGCGATCTGCACCGCGCGCCGCACGCCGAGGTCACCGACCGCCAGGACGTCCGGGCGCTCGAGCTGGAACATGAGGAACATGTGCGCCGACCACTCGCCGATCCCCTTGACGGCGGTCAGCTCGCGGATCAGCTCGTCGTCGGGCAGCGTCGAGACGTGGTCGAGGTCGAGCTCGCCGGATATGACGTGCTCGGCGAGCGAGCGCAGGTAGGTCACCTTCGCCCGCGACAGGCCGACCGACGTCTTGAGCAGCTCGGGATCGTCGTCGAGCACCTGCTGGGGCGTCGGTGGCCGGCCGCCGAAGCGCTCCAGGACGCGACCCCAGATCACGACCGCGACGCGCGTCGAGAGCTGCTGGCCGACGATCGCCCGCAGCAGGGCCGCGTAGTGGTCGTTCCCGGCGCGTGAGGCGTCCGGTTCGAAGTCCGGGCTGCCGTACTCGTCGATCAGCCGCGCGAGGACCGGATCGCTCGCGTGCAGACGGGCGAGCGCCTGCGCCGGATCGAATCCCACCGGTGCTGTCCCGGCGCCCGGGCGGCGAGTCGTCATGGGTCCGGTCACAATAGTGGCGATGCTCGCCCGGCCCCGCCCGGCGGCGCGGCTCTCGGCGTTGCTCACCGCAGTCGTTGTCGCGCTCGTCCTCTGCCTCTCCGCCGCGCCCGCGCTCGCCGCCGGGACGGCGCCCGCCGGCACCCCGGGCGGCCCGCGCGTCCTGATCGCCTTCCTGCCGCTGCCGACCGTCAAGCCCTCACCGGATCCGGTGGCCGAGCCGCCGCTGGACGTCGAGCCGGTGCTGCAGCGCCTGGACGACCAGAAGCGGCTGTCGATCGCACTCAGCAGCGCCGCGCAGGGCACGTATGACCCGACGCAGGCGCTGCTCGACATCACGCAGGGCACGCGCGTCTCGCTGTCGACCTACTCGCCCAAGCGCCCGCAGCCGCTGTTCTTCGTGCCGGCCGGGGCGGGCGCCTTCTTCGGCGGCTGGCTCGCGGTCAACGACCGCGCGGACTCGGCGCCCGCCGACGTGCAGCCGGGGCTGCTGGCCGCATCGGTCCCCGGCGGCGGCGCCTACGCGGGCAGCCTCGGGCGCGCGCAGCAGGAGGCGATCGTCGCCGCCGACCGCGCGGGGCGGGTGTCGCTCGTATCGGTCGGCCCAGCGCGCGACGTCGCCGCGCGCGCGCAGGCGCTGCTCGCCCGCCGCCGGCTGGTCGTCGCCGGTCTGCCGACGGGCGACCCGGGCGACGCGGCGCTGGCGCAGCTGATCGCCCATCGCACGCCGGGCGAGCTGCTGCTCGTCACGCAGACGCCGCCGATTGCGACCGGTCCTCAGCTGCTGCCGATCGGCGCGCTCGGACTCGGGGGGCCGGGGCAGCTGACGTCCGAGACGACCCACCTCGACGGCATCGTCGCGTCGATCGACATCATGCCGACCGCGCTGGCCTGGCTCCAGCAGCCGGTGCCCTCGGTCGTCAAGGGCCAGCCGATGCGCGTCGTCCCCGGTCGCCACGCCGCCGCGCTCGAGACGCTCGCCGACCGCCTGCGCGTCGTCCTGCCGCGGCGTCTGCCGGCGCTCTGGACGGTGCTGACCGCGTGGGTGTTCGTCCTGATCAGCGCGATGCTGATCGCCGACCGCCGCGGGATGCGCTGGGCGATGCGCGTCGGCGCGCTCGCCGTGCTCTGGATCCCGGCCGTCCTGCTGCTGACCGCCGAGCTGCGCCCGGCGCGCACGGTCGAGCTCGCGCTGATCGGCCTGTTCACGATGGTCTTCGCGGCGCTCACCGACCGCTTCGTCGCGTGGCCGCGCGGCCCGGCGGTGCCGGCGGTCGCCGGCGTGCTCGCGTACGCGGTCGACCTCGCGTTCGGCTCGCCGGTGATCATCCAGTCGCTGCTCGGGCCCAATCCGCTCTACGGGTCGCGCTTCTACGGGATCGGGAACGAGCTCGAGGCGGGCCTGTCGTCGCTGCTGCTGATCGGCATCGCGGCGCTGCTCGTCGGCCGCGGGCGCTCGCGCGCCGGGGTCGCGATCTTCGCCGGAGCGGGGCTGATGCTCGGCATCACGATGGGCGCCGGACGCCTGGGCGCGGACGTCGGCGGGATCATCACGATCGGCGCCGGGGCCGCCACGGCGGCGGTGCTGATGCTCCCCGGCGGGCTGACGAAGCGCGCGATCGCCGCCGTGGTCATCGCGCCGGTCGCCGGCCTCGCGCTGCTCGCCGCGATCGACCTCAGCACCGGCGGCGATTCGCACTTCACGCGCACCGTGCTGCGCGCCAACGGCTCGGGCGCGCTGTGGGACATCCTCATCCGCCGCTACGAGCTCGCGTTCAAGGGCCTGCGGCGCGGCTTCATGCCGGTCGTGACGCTGCTCGCGCTGCTCGCGGTGGCGCTCGGCGCGCGCCGCCAGTCGCGCGTGCTGGAGCCCGTCGGCGGCGACGCGGCCTACCGCGCGGCGCTGTGGGGCCTTGCGGCCGTCGGCATCGCGGGCGCGCTGTTCAACGACTCCGGCCCGATCCTGCTTCTCTTCGCCGTGTTCATCGGGCTCTGCGTGGTGATCTACCTGCGCGGCGACCCGCGCCTCGCGACCACCGGGGCCGCCGGAGCCGACCGCTAGACTCCGGAGCGATGCGCATCGCCCTGGTGTCGCCGTACTCGTGGACGTATCCGGGGGGCGTGACACGCCACATCGAGGCTCTCGCGGAGCAGTTCCAGGCCGACGGCCACCATGTGAGCGTCCTGGCGCCCTTCGATCCGCCCGACTCCCGCAGCGCCCGGCTCCACCGCGGTGCGGTTCCGCAGTCCCGTGAGCAGCCGGACTACCTGATCCCGCTCGGCCGGACCCTCGGCATCCCGGCCAACGGCGCCGTGTCGAACCTGTGCCTCTTCCCGGGCAGCGTCTTCGCGCTGCGCCGCGCGCTCCAGGAGGGCGACTTCGACGTCGTCCACGTCCACGAGCCGATCGTCCCGACGATCAGCTGGGACGCGCTGGACTTCGACGGCGCCGCGCTCGTCGGCACGTACCACACGTACGGCACGAACCCGGTCACGCACAACCTCGGCAACCTCGCCGGTGCCTCGCGCCGCATGCACCGGCTGCACGCGCGCATCGCCGTCTCCGAAGCCGCCGCCTGGACCGCGCAGCGCTTCTTCGGCGGCCGCTACCGGATCGTCCCGAACGGGGTGCACCTGCCGGCCGGGCCGCCGCTGATCACCGAGGGCGCCGAGGGCCGCATCAGGATCGCGTTCGTCGGCCAGGCCGTCGAGCGCAAGGGCCTGCCGATGCTGCTGTCCGCCTTCGAGGGCCTGCGCGAGCACGTCGACGCCGAGCTCACCGTCGTCGGGGCGACGGGCGAGGAGGTCGAGCACATGCTGCTCGACGGCCGCGGCATCACGGTGCTCGGCCGGGTCTCCGACGAGGAGAAGACCCGCGTGCTGCGCGAGGCCGACGTGCTCTGCGCGCCGTCGCTCGGCGGCGAGAGCTTCGGCATGGTGCTCACCGAGGCGTTCGCCCAGGGGACGCCGGTCGTGGCCAGCGACATCGCCGGATACCGCGACGTCGTGCGCGACGGCCGCGACGGCGTGCTCGTCCCGCGCGGCGACGCCCTGACCCTCGCCGAGACGCTGCGCGACCTCGCGCTCGATCCGGCCCGCCGCGCCGCCATGGCGCGCGAGGCGGCCGTGCACGCGCGGCGCTTCGACTGGCCGCGGGTCTCCGAGGAGGTCGTCGGCGTCTACGAGCAGGCGATCGCCGCCCGTCGTCAGGCCGCCCCGGTGACCGCCCCGCAGCGCGTCGCCTCGCGCCTGGCGCTCGTCGCCGCGGACGGCAGGGCGAAGGTGCTGCCCCAGCGCCTGCCGAGCATGGAGCCCCAGCCCGCCGGCGGGGGCCGCGCGCGAGCCCGTGCGCTCGCGCGCCGCGCCGGACTGGGCGTCGCGGCGGCCACCGGGCTCGTGCTGACCGCTCTGGCGCTGCAGCGCATCGGCGTCGACAAGGTCGCCGCGAGCCTGCTGCACTCGAGCCCGCCGTGGGTCATCGCCGCGGTCGGCGTGATGTGCGCGTCGATGGTGCTGCGCGCGATCTCCTGGCACGCCATCCTGCACGCCGCCCTCCCCGAGAGCCGCATCTCGCGCTTCGCCGCGCTCCAGGGCACGTCGATCGGCGTGCTCATGTCCGCCACGCTGCCGGCGCGCCTGGGCGAGCCCTCACGCGCGCTGATCGTCGCCCGCCGCGCCGGGAGACCGAGGGAGACGCTTCCGACGGTGATCGGCACACTCGTCTCGCAGACGCTGCTGAACCTGCTCGCGCTCGCGATCCTCGGCGTGATCGCGTTCTCCTCTGTGCACATCTTCGACGACCATCACGGCGCGCTCGTCGCCGTCGCGATCGCCCCGCTCGTGCTGCTGCTCGCCGTCGTCATCGTCCCGGTCGTCCTGCGCGCGGGCGGGACCGAGCGCTTCGGGCGCCTGCACGCGATCGCGCGGCCGATCCGTGCCGCGGCCTTCCAGGTGCGCCAGGGCCTGCTCGTCTTCAGGCGCCCGCGCGACGGCGCGACCGCCGTCGCGGCCCAGCTCGGCGCCTGGATGCTGCAGGCGCTCAGCTGCTACATGCTGCTCGTCGCGATCGGCCTGCACGGCGCCGTCGGCGTCGGTGCCGCCGCGGCGGTGCTGCTGGCCGTGAACGTCACCGCCGTGCTGCCCGCCACCCCGTCGAACGTCGGCGTCTTCCAGGCCGCCTGCGTCGCGGTGCTCACCGGCGCCTACGG
>JADGPM010000028.1 GCA_017882425.1 Solirubrobacteraceae bacterium | reverse complement strand
TCGACGAGCGGGTCGACCGTGCGCAGCTCGTGCCAGGCCCAGACGACGGCGAGCACGACCGCCGCGGCGAACAGCCCGAGCACCTTCGCGCTCGTCCAGCCCCACGAGTTGCCCTCGCTGACGCCGATCAGGAGCGCGACGAGCGTGCCCGTCAGCAGCGCGGCGCCGAGGTAGTCGATGCGCGCCTGCACGCGCACGGGCGACTCGGGTACGAAGCGCCAGGTCGCGATCGCCGCCAGCACCGAGGCGATCACGCCGAGCCAGAAGATCGAGTCGACGCCGAGCGCATCGACGAGCAGCCCGCTGACGACGAGGCCGATGCCGCCGCCGATGCCGAACATCGCGGAGATCGTGCCGATCCCCGTCGCGACCTTCTCGCGCGGGAACTCGTCGCGGATGATGCCGATCGCCAGCGGCAGGATCGCGCCGCCGGCGCCCTGCACAGAGCGCCCGACGATGTACACCGGCAGCGAGTGGCCGAACGCGGCGATGAGGTTGCCCAGCCCGAAGACCGCCAGGGCGAAGAGGAGCATGCGCTCCTTGCCGTACATGTCGCCGAAGCGCCCGACGATCGGCGTCGTGATCGACGAGGCGAGCAGGAAGGCCGTCAGCAGCCACGTGACGTTCGCGGCGGTCGTGTGCAGATCGCGCTGGATCTGCGGCAGCGCCGGCACGATCATCGTCTGCGCGAGCGTGTACGCCAGCGCGCCGAGCGCGAGGATGAAGAGCGTGCGGTTCGGGCTCGCGCGGCCTGCGTCGAACCCGCCGGGCCCGGCGTGCGCCGGTGCCACGCTCACAGCGACCGCCCGCCCACGCTCACAGCGACTGCCCGCCGCCGCTCGCTCTGCGCCGCCGCTGTCCCCACACGCTCGCGCTCACAGCTGCTCCACGGCGGCGGCGAGCTGGTTGAGCAGGCGGGCTGCCTGGCCGCGCTCGCTCGGGGTCAGCGACTCGAAGACGTCGCGGCGCCACTGCGCCACGCGCTCGCGCTTGGCCTCCACACGCGCGCGCCCCTCGTCGGTCAGGTGGATCAGGACGCAGCGCTGGTCGCCGGTCTGCGGGCGCTCGCGTGCGACGAGGCCCTCGCGCTCGAGCGCAGTCAGGCTGCGGGTCGCGGTGGGGGAGGCGACGCCCGCGCCGATCGCGACATCGCGCACCGTCAGCGGGCCCGCGGCGTCCAGCAGCGTGTCCAGCAGCTGGTACTGGGAGAGCGTCAGACCGCCGAGCGCGTCGCCGTCGGGCGGCTGCTCGGCGGCGTAGCGCCCGCGGGCGCGGCGGGTCGCACGCATGAACTCGCCGAACGCGTCGGCGAAGGCCTGAAGCTCGGCTTCGGAGGTGGCGGTGGACGGCGGTGTGACGGAATGCACCGGCAACAAGGTAGCACGCTATGTAGCGTGCTACCTATCGACCGATCGCCGGTCCGACGCAGGCCACCGGACGGCGCTGCGGCCGGATGCGCGGATAACCTCGCGCCATGCGCCCAGCAACCGCCCGCCGCCCCGCCCTCGCCCTGCTCGCCGCGGCCGGCGCGAGCGTCGCCCTGGCCGCCTGCGGCTCCGGCAGCGGCAGCGATGCGAGCAAGCAGATCACCGACACGCTGAACACCGGACTGACGACGAACAGCCCGACGGTGCTGTGCACCAAGACCTTCAGCACCGGGTTCGTCAACCGCGTCTACGGCAGCCAGGCGAAGTGCATCGCCGTCGAGACGAAGAACGCCAAGACGAACAAGCCCGCGACGGCCGTGAAGGTGACGAACATCAAGGTCGACGGCGGGACGGCCACCGCGGTCGTCGCCGTCACCGGCGGCGATCAGGATGGTTCAGGCGGGCAG
Organism: Solirubrobacteraceae bacterium; assembly: GCA_017882425.1. GTDB lineage: Bacteria > Actinomycetota > Thermoleophilia > Solirubrobacterales > Solirubrobacteraceae > F1-60-MAGs163. The sequence continues at coordinate 2,261 of JADGPM010000028.1, read as the reverse complement.
CTCTCGCTCGTCAGCCAGCAGAAGGGCTGGCGCGTGGACGATCTCTCGACGCCGCTGCTGCGCTCGGAGTTCGATGCGGGCGTGAAGAACGACCGCGAGGTCCCCGCGAACCTCAAGACGTGCATCGCCGCGAAGGTCTCCGGGCTCGACGACGCGTCGTTCCGCACGCTCTCCTACGGCTCGATGGGCGACCAGCCCGCGGCCTCGGCACAGATCAAGACGATCGTCACCGACTGCTTCGCGCAGACCTCCGACAGCGCCGGCGCGTCCGGCTCGACCTCGGGCAGCGCGTCGGTGCTGCGCAAGAAGTTCGAGCAGGGCATCAACGAGTCGCTCAAGAAGGATGGCATCCCGGCCGCGGCGATCACCTGCGTCGAGCAGAAGCTGCGCAGCGCGATCAGCGACAAGCAGATCGTCGCCCTCATCGGGGCCGGGAGCAAGAACGTGCCGCCGAAGCTCGCCCAGGCCACCGCGGCGGCGATGGCCGCCTGCAACGCGACGAAGTAAGGGCCGGCGCGGCCGGCATGACGCGCCCCACCTTCGACCTGCAGTCGCACTCCACGTGCTCGGACGGATCGCTGGCGCCGGCCGAGGTCGTCGCGCGGGCACAGGAGGCCGGGGTGACGCTGCTCGCGCTGAGCGACCACGACACCGTCGACGGCGTCGCCGAGGCGCTGCAGGCGGCCGCCGCCCTCGAGGGCATCACCGTCGTCCCCGCCGTGGAGATCAGCGCGCTCGACGGTGAGCACGACGACCTGCACATCCTCGGCTACCGGATAGACCACACGGACCCGGCGCTGCTCGAGGCGCTGGCCGCCTGGCGCGTCGACCGCCACGCTCGCGCGCTGCGGATGGCCGAGGCGCTGCGCGACGCGGGGCTCGCGCTCGACCTGCCGCAGACCCCGCCCGCCGCACGGCCGATCGGGCGCCCGCACATCGCCCAGGCGGTGCTCGACCACCCGGCGAACGCCGCGCGCCTGCGCAGCGAGGGCCTCGGCGACCCGGGGGCGGTGCTCGAGGCCTACCTGCTGCCCGGCACGCCCGGCTACCGGCGGCGGACCATGCCGACCGTCGACGAGGCGATCGCGGCGATCCACGCGGCCGGCGGCCTGGCCGTCTGGGCACATCCCTACTGGGACGTCGACGCGGACGACGACGTCCGCGCGACCCTGACGCGCTTCGCCGCCGCGGGCATTGACGGCGTCGAGGCCTTCTACATCACGCATACGTGCCCGCAGACGACGCTGCTCGTCGAGCTCGCCGCCGAGCTCGGGCTGCGCACCACCGGCAGCGCCGACTTCCACGGGCCGCTCCACAGGCGGTTCAGCGCGTTCCGCGCCTTCGACCTCTGCGGGCACGAGCCGGACCTCGGCCCGCTGACGACCCCCTGACGAAGTACGGTTGCCGCCGTGTCAGCGCTCGAAGCGATCGTCCTGGGCATCGTCCAGGGGCTCACGGAGTTCCTGCCGATCTCCAGCACCGCGCACCTGCGCATCGTCCCGGCGATCGCCGGGTGGAAGGATCCGGGCGCGGCGTTCACCGCGGTCGTCCAGCTCGGCACGATGGCCGCCGTGCTCGTGTACTTCCGCCACGAGCTCGTGCTGGTCTTCCGTGCGTTCATCGAGTCGCTGCGCGACCGCAGCGTCTGGCGCAGCACGGACACCGAGGCGCGCCTGGGCTGGTACCTCATCATCGGCACGATCCCCGTCGCCGTGCTCGGCCTGGCCTTCAACCACGTCATCGAGCATCAGCTGCGCTCGCTCGAGCTGATCGGCGCGGTGATGGTGCTCGTCAGCCTCGTGCTCTACACGGCCGATCGCGCCGGCACGCGCGACCGCCAGCTCCCGCAGATCACGCTGCGCGACGGCGTGACGATCGGCCTCGCGCAGGCGGCCGCGCTGATCCCGGGGGTCAGCCGCTCGGGCGCGACGATCTCCATGGGCCTGTTCCGCAACTTCACGCGCCAGTCCGCGACGCGCTACTCGTTCCTGCTGTCGATCCCCGCGGTCGTCCTCTCCGGCCTCTTCGAGCTGCGCAAGATCGGCGACGGGCGCCACGCCGGCCTGGGGCCGACGATCCTGGCGACGATCTTCGCGTTCATCTTCGGCTACCTGACGATCGCGTGGCTGCTGCGCTACGTGCGCACGCACAACTTCAACATCTTCGTGATCTACCGCGTGATCGTCGGCCTGCTCGTCATCGGGCTGGCCGCGAGCAACACGATCTCGTAGAGGCCGCGCCATCGAGCGTGTGATCCGTGC
>JADGPM010000200.1 GCA_017882425.1 Solirubrobacteraceae bacterium | reverse complement strand
TGGCGAAGACCTCGGCCTGCTTGACGGTGTCGATGCCCAGGTCGGCTTCGAGGTCCAGTTCGGGGTCCAGCAGGTCGGTCGGGTAGCCGGTCTGCTGGGCGACGATCTCCAGCACGCGCTGGGTGATCTCGCCACCGACCGGCGCCGGTGCGGCGGTCACTGCGACCGGCGCGGCGGGCTCCGGCGCCGTCGCGACCGCCGGGGTCACCGGGGGGGCGGGAGCCTGGGGTGCCGGCACCGCGCCCGGGCCGCGATCGATGACCCGCAGGCGATGCTGGACGACCTCGAGCTCCGGCGTCTCCTGGCCGCTCACGTGCGACAGCCATGTCGTCCATGCCGCCGGGTCGCTGACGCGGTAGGCGTAGCCGAGCTCCTCCGGGCTGCGCCGGCGCCCGTCGGGCACCGGCGTCCGGCGCAGCAGCATCATCGAGACCTGCGAGCCGAAGCCGGCCGCGAGTCGCAGCGCGTAGGTGATCGGGTACGAGCCGCCCTTCGACAGGTTCAGCTCGCCCAGCGACGGGTCGACGTCACGGAAGTTCGGCACCGGCGGGACGATCCCCGTCTCGAGCGCCTTCACCGCGAGCGCGTCCTCGATCCCGACGCCCATCGGGTGGCCGGTGTAGCCCTTCGTGTTCGCGATGACGATCTCCCCGGCGCGGTCGCCGAAGACCCGGCGCAGCGCATGGATCTCGGCCGCAGCGCTGCCCCCGCGCGCCGGGGTGTAGGTCTCGTGCGAGATGAACACCGTCTCGGGTGCGATCGCCGCGCGCGAGATGCCGCGCGTCTCGGCCTGGGCGACGACCTCCTCCATCACCTGGCCGATGTGCTCGACGTCGAGCCGCGTCCCGTGGAACGCGCTGTTCGCCGTGACGGCGCCGAGCACCTCGCAGATCGGGGTGATGCCGCGCTCGCGTGCGGCGTCGGCACGCTCGACGACGAACGCGGCTGCGCCCATCCCGAGCAGCATCCCGTGCCGGCGGGCGTCGAACGGCAGCGCCGCGTCCTCGACGACCTCGTCGGTCGCGGCCGCGCCCGTGGCGAGGAAGCCGGAGCCGATCCAGGGGAGCATCTCGTCGGAGGTCGCGTCGTCGGCGGCCATGACGACGACGCGCCGGCAGCGCCCGGCGCGGATCCAGTCCTCGGCGAGGGCGATCGCCTGGGTGGTGCTCGCGCAGGCCGAGTTGATCTGGGTGTTCGGCCCGCGGGCGCCGATCAGCTCGGCGAACTGCGAATGGCCCATCGACAGGACGCGGAACAGGAAGCGGCGGTCGAAGGTGTACGCGTGCTCCTCGAGCTGCGTGCGCAGGTCGTGCAGGTGGCGCTCGATCTCCGTGCGGGCGACCTCGTCGCTCTCCGGCACGCGCGAGAGCACCTGCTCGAGCTCGCGCAGCTGGTCGCGTCGTGAACGATCGGCCCAGTAGCGGTTCAGCTCGTCGGTCAGCTCGTCGAGCCCGGGGAAGGCGGAGGCGAAGACGATGCCGGTGTCGTCGCGCAGCGCCGGTGGCAGCGTCCAGCGATCCGGGAGCTGCGAGCCGGTCGTCGTCGTCTTGTAGTGCTGGATCAGCGGCAGGCCCGCATCGCGCAGCGCGTCGATGCCGGCGGCGATCGCGAGCTGCGTGTCGCGCCCGAGCGCGGCCAGGCGCCCGGCGTCGACGCCGAACTCCGCTTCGAGGTCCAGCTCGCCGGCCCGAGCGGCGAGCTTGATGACGTCGGCGACGTCGTCGATCACCTGGAAGCTCGCCTGACCGTCGTCGCCCTTCACGAGTCGCGTGATGCGGCGGTCGGCGATCTCGTGACGGATCTTCGACGGGATCACGTCGATGAACTGCTCGCCGTGCAGCAGGCGGGCGACGTTCTCGGGGTCGAAGGTCCGCTCGGTTCCGGGCAGGCCGAGCGCGGCCCCGGTGATGACCACCGGTTCGCTGACGACGGACGCGCCGTCGCCCGCGCGGTCCGCACCACCGAGCAGCTCGCGGCCACGCTCGAGCGCGTCGGCGAAGACGCGGCCGAGCGCGAGCAGCGTCGCGTCCGAGGACGGAGGGCCGGCCGCGGCGACCGGGGCCGGCGTCGCCGTCACCGCGGGCGCCGCCGCCTGCGTCGCCGCCGCGGGCGCACCCACACCCGACGCGTACAGGCCGCACAGCGCCGCGTTGAACGAGGGCAGGTCGCCGTTCTTGGGGTGGTTCGTCATGAGGTTCAGCGCTTCGTCGTCGCCCAGCACGTCGCTCGCAAACCCCTGCAGCGCGCGCTTGGGACCGGTTTCGACGAAGACGCGCGCGCCCTCGTCCCACAGCGTCCGCAGCCCGTCCACGAACTGGACCGGGGACGCGACCTGGCGACCGAGGATCTCGATGATCCGCTCGACTGCGTCCGGGCCGGTCGGGTAGAGCCGGCCGTCGACGTTCGCGACGACCGGAATGCGCGGCGCGGCGATGTGCAGCCGGCGCAGCGTCGCGCGCAGCGGTTCGCTCGCGGGCGCCACGAGCTCGGTGTGAAAGGCGTGGCTGACCGGGAGCAGCGTCGCCTGGTGGCCCTGCTCCTGGAGCCGCGCGACGACCGCTTCGACGGGGGCGCTCGCGCCCCCGAGGACGACCTGCTTGGAGGAGTTGACGTTCGCCAGGACGACGTAGCCGTCCGTCCCGGCGATGACCGCCTCGACCACCTCGGCCGGCGCGGAGACCGCGGCCATCTTCCCCGGGTCGGGGAGGTCGAGGCTCGCCATCTCGTGGCCGCGGGCGCTGACGGCCTCGAGCGCCTCGGCGAACGGCAGCACCCCTGCGGCGACGAGCGCGCCGTACTCGCCGAGGCTGTGGCCCATGACGAGGTCGGGCTCGATGCCGTAGGCGGCGAGCAGCCGCGTCAGCGCGATGTCGGCGGTGAGCACCGCCGGCTGGGTGATCTCCGTGCGCGTGAGCTCGGCGGTCGCCTGCGCCATGGCGCCCTCGTCCGCGGGATCGACGAACACGATGTCGCTGAGCGCGCGCCCGTCGAGCAGCGGGCGCATGATCTCGTCCGCCTCGGCGAACGTCGCCGCCACGATCGGTTCGATCTCGCGCAGCTCGGCGAGCATGTTCGCGTACTGCGAGCCCTGGCCGGTGAAGAGGAACGCGACCTTCGGCGCCGGGCCGCTGCCGCGGAAGATTCCGCGGGCGCGCAACGCCTTCCAGGCGGCCGGGTTGCCGCTCTCGAGCGCCTTCAGGGCGATGGCCGCCTTCGCCGCCAGCTCCTCGGCGTCGCCGAAGTCGATCGCCAGCCGTTCGGGGGCTCGCAGCGTCGCGGGGTCCGGCGGCGCGGGGGAGGGCGCGCGCCCATCGAGGGCGCGGAGCTGCGCCGCCAATCCGGCCCCGTCCGTGTCGCCGAGCACGAGCGCGCCGCGCAGCGGCGCCTTCGCCGAGGCGCCGGCGGGCGGCGCGGCGGCCGCGCGGCGGTTCGGGCGCACCGCCGTCTCGGGTACGGCGATCGTGGAGCGGCTGTCGCCGTCGAAGCGCCCGGGCACGTATTCCTCCAGCACTGCATGGAAGTTCGTCCCACCGAAGCCGAACGCGCTGACCCCGGCCACGCGGGGGGCGCCGCCGGAGGGCTCCCACGCGCGCAGCTCGGCGTTGATCGAGAACGGACTGGCGGACCAGTCGAGGTTCGGGTTCGGCGGCTCGCCGCCGAGGCTCGGCGGGAGCAGCTTGTGGTGCAGCGCGAACGCGGCCTTCAGGAGGCCGGCGGCGCCCGCGGCCCCCTTCAGGTGGCCGATGTTCGACTTGACCGAGCCGATCGGCACCGAGCCGGCCGCGAGCCCGGCGCCGGCGAAGACCTCGGCGAGCGCCGTGAGCTCCACGAGGTCGCCGACACGCGTCGACGTGCCGTGGCCCTCGATCAGCGAGCAGGCATCCGGCGTCAGCCCGGACTTGGCCCAGGCGCGCTCGACGGCGAGCTTCTGGCCGATCGGGTTGGGCGCCGTGATGCCCTTGCCCCTGCCGTCGCTCGACCCCGCGATCCCGCGGACGACCGCATAGACCCGGTCGCCGTCGCGCTCGGCGTCGGCGAGCCGCTTGAGGAGCATCAGCGAGGCGCCCTCGCCCATGACGAAACCGTCGGCGCCATCGCGGTACGGGCGCGTGCCGGTCGCCGACAGGGCGCCGATCGCGCAGAACTTGATGAACGTCGCGGCGCTCATGTTGCGGTCGATGCCGCCGGTCAGCACCGCGTCGAACTCGCCTTCGACGAGCCCCTCGATCGAGGCGTCCATCGCCGCCATCGCCGACGCGCAGGCGGCATCGACGACGAAGTTCGGACCGCGGAAGTTGAAGAGGTTCGCGATCCTTCCGGCGAGGCAGTTCCCGAGCTCGCCGGGCATCGTGTCCTCGGTCGTCGGCGGCAGCCACGCGTCGACGTTCGCGTGCAGCTCATCGATGATCGCGGCGCGCGCCGCGTCCGGCAGCGCGGCGTAGCTCGGGGACTGCTCGAGCCGGCGCGCGAGGTCCGGGAACGACAGGCGCATCGCGGTGAGGTAGTGCAGCTCGCCGGCCATCGCGTTGCCGAGCACGACCGCTGTGCGCTCGAGGTCGAGCGGGCGCTCGGGCCAGCCGTAGTCCTGCAGTGCCATGCGCGTGCAGGCGACACCCCACTTCTGGGCGTCGTCCATGGACTCGGAGACCTTCGGCGGGATCGGCAGGTGCCAGCCGAGCGGGTCCCACTCCCAGTCGCGGACCCAGCCGCCGATCTTCGAGTAGCTGCGCTCGGGCGCCTTCGGGTCGGCGTCGTAGTAGAGCGCCGCGTCCCAGCGGGCGCTCTCGACCTCCGAGATCGAGTAGCGCCCCCCGGTCACGTTGTCCCAGAAGGCGGCGGCGTTCGGTGCGTCGGGAAGGATCGCGCCCACGCCGACGATGGCGATGGCGTGGTCGGCGGGTGTGCTCATGTGGGTCTCAGGTCCGACGGTAGACGGCATCAGCGATGGTGTCGAGGTCGGCGATCAGGCCGGCCTGCGCCGCGTAGATGGCGGGGAGGTCGATTCGTGTCGCGAGCGCGGCGGCGTCCCCGCCTGCGGCGCCGCCCACCCAGCGGAGCCCCTCGGTGGCGATCGTGAGTGCCGCGTTCCGGCCGGCCACGCGGCTGACGGGAGCCAGGGCGGCGGCATCGAAGCGGTGGTCGGCCTTGGGCGGCAGCGTCCCGGCGACCGCCGCGGCGGCCCGACGCGCCATTGCGGCGGCGCCCTCGGCGAGCGCGGCGAGCGCGCCGAGGCGCAGCAGGACGTGCTGGTGGCGCGTCAGCCGCGCCACCCGGCAGGCCTCGAAGACCTCGGCGAGCGCGTGCTGGGCGAGCGCGGCGACGTCCCCGCCGGCGTCGGCGGGCAGCGCCTCGAGTTCACGCGCGGACGCGTGGTAGTGGTCGCCGCGGGTCTTCAGGTGCTGCTGCCAGCGGTCGCGCGCGATCGTCATCTCCATGATCTCGGAGGTTCCCTCGTAGATCGTGGTGATGCGGACGTCGCGCCGGATCTTCTCGACGAGGTACTCGTGCGTGTAGCCGTAGCCGCCCAGCGCCTGGATCGCCGCGTCGGCGGCGGCGTTCCCGGCCTCGGTGGCGAGGTACTTCGCGATCGCGCCCTCGGTGTTCAGCGCGCCCTCTTCGGCGTCGATGCGCTCCGCGGTCTCCTCGATCATGGCGCGCCCGACCTCGAGCGCGACCGCGTGGGGGACGATCAGCTTGTGGGTGTAGCCCTGCTTCTCGGCGAGCGGGCCGCCGGCCTGCATGCGCTCGACGGAGTAGGGGACCGCGCGATCGAGTGCCGCCCACCCGGCGCCCAGGCCGAACGCGGCGACCATCAGGCGGGTGTAGCCGAAGACCTGCTGGGCCTGGACGAGGCCCTGCCCTTCGACGCCGCCGACGAGCGCGTCTGCCCCGACCTCGACGTCCTCGAGGAACAGCGCGGCGGTGTTCGAGAGGCGGATGCCGTGCTTGTGCTCGGGGTGGCCCTGGCTGAAGCCGTCGGCGTCGTGCTCGACGACGAACCACGTCGGCCCGCCCGGCGCGAGCGCGAGGATCGTCGCAAGCTCCGCCACTCCGCCGTTGGAGATCCACTGCTTCGCGCCGGTGATCCGGTAGCCGCTCGCACCGTCCTCGCCGATCGGGTGCGCGACCGTCTTGAGGGCGGCGAGGTCGCTGCCCGCGTCCGGCTCGGTGGCGCCGTAGGCGAACAGGATCCCCTCCTCGGCGATCCGGCCCATCCAGCGCTCCTTCTGCTCGGGGGTGCCGCCGACGGTGATCGGGTCGCTGCCCAGGAAGGTCGCGAGCACGGAGGTCGCGATGCCCAGGTCGATCGACCCCATGCGCTCGCAGACGCGGTAGATGTCCATCGCGCTGCCGCCCATGCCGCCGTACTCCTCGGGGACGAAGACGAGCTGGATCCCGAGCTCCTCGCCGCACATGCGGCGCACCAGGGCTTCAGGGAACTCGTCGCGCTCGTCCAGCTCCAGCAGGACGGCGTCGGGCAGCTCGCGATGTGCGAATTCGGAGATGGACTCGAGCGTGAACCCGAGCGCCTCCCCATCAAGGCCGCTCATTGCGCAACGATCGCCGCGGCTGAGCCCGGAGGCATCGGCGGGTTCCCTGACGGATGCTGGGGAGAACTACGGGTTGATGTCGCGCCGGGCTTCGGATGCCAGGTGGTGGTCCGGGAGCGAGGCTTCCCCGAGGGTCGCGATCCGCGCGAACCGGAGAGGAATGGAATGGCTGGTTCCACGAGCTCGCCCCAGGCGACGAAGTTCGTCTACGACTTCGCCGAGGGCTC
>JADGPM010000199.1 GCA_017882425.1 Solirubrobacteraceae bacterium | reverse complement strand
CTCCTCGGCTGCCAAGGTCGGCACCGGCACCGCCCAGGGCCAGGCGCTCGGTCTCACGGAGAACCTGACGATCGTCGCCTACAACGGCACCGGCGGGAAGTCGCTGCTCATGCGCGTCAAGGGTGACGCACCGCTGCAGATCGACGAGGTCCTCGTCGGCAAGCTCAGCTCGGCCTCCGGCAAGTACGGCAAGAAGCTCACCGTCGAGATCCCCTCGGGCCTGCAGCAGCCCGCGCCCGGCGCGTTCGCGACGCTGCTCGATTTCAAGCTCACCGTCAAGGGCACCACGAAGAAGACCCCGTATGTCGGCCTCGTCGGCTGCACCTCGGGCGGCCTGAACTTCGGTGGCGCGTTCACCTTCACCGACGGCACGACGCAGAACGTGACGGCCAAGGCGGCCTGCAAGAAGTAGTCCTCCGCAGCACGACGCCGCAGCGTCAGGGGCGGGCCTTCGGGCCCGCCCCTCGTCGTTGGGGCGCGCACGTAGGGTGTACGGCCCACCCCGTTCCGACCGTCGAAGGGATCCCGCCATGGACGCCACCTACGTCGCATCCGCCGTCTCGAAGGGCGGTCGCACCGGCCACGTGCGCTCCGGCGACGGGTACATCGACCTCGACGTGCGGGTCCCGCGGGAGCTCGGAGGACCCGGCGGCGCCACGAACCCCGAGGAGCTCTTCGCCGCCGGGTACGCGTCGTGCTTCCTCAGCGCGCTGGGCCTGATGGCCGCAAAGCGCGAGATCGACACGAGCGAGGCGACGGTGGAGGCCGACGTCGGCCTCGACGCTGCCGGCGGCTTCCAGCTGAAGGTCGAGCTCGTGGTGCGCATGCCCGGTGTGGAGCGCGAGATGGCCGAGAAGCTCGTCGCGCGCGCCCACGAGGTGTGCCCCTACTCGCGGGCGACGCGCGGGAACATCGACGTGCAGCTGACGGTCGCCGAGCCGGCCCCAGCCGTCTAGTACATCCGGCCGTAAGTTCCGTGCGGAATTCGGCGCGGGTGCGGTCGTGATCTGACGGTCGGCGGTGACCCGGCTTCGCGCTGGTGGCACGGGGCCGGGCACCGACGGGCGTCAGGCGCGAGCGCACTCCGCCGAAACCCGCGGAACTTGCGGATGGGTGTACTAGCGCGACGCGGAAGAACTGACGCCCGCCAGGCTCGGACCGCTGGGGGGTAGCGGGGATCCCGTGCCGGGCGGGCGTCGGAGGGTGTGCTGTCTTGGGGGAAGGTCAGCACGACTTCCTGTGTGCTGTGTACGGGTTTCGCGGCCCCGCGGCCGGCTCCTGCCGAATTTGTTCACCTTTGGCGAGGGCTGGTGTGTGCGCGCCACGATCGCGATACGCTCCCCGCGATCAAGGTCGGTGGTGAAGGGAAGTCCGGTGCGAAGCCGGCGCGGACCCGCCACTGTGACCGGGTAGAGCCCCATCGCATGCGCCCACGGGCGCGGCCACTGGGAACGCGACGTGCGTTCCCGGGAAGGCGCGGTGCGGGAGTCCCGGGAGCCAGGAGACCTGCCTCCGGCCATCCAGCACATACGCCCTCGCGGAAAGGGGTGGCTCTCACATGCGACGCTCACGCTCGCTCGGTCCTCTGGTCGGAGGCTGTCTCACGTTCCTGCTCATCGCGCCCGCGCTGGCCTCGGCCGGCCCGGCGGTGACCGTCCGCGTGGAGGGCGCTGCGGCGACGTTGCTCCCGCCGACCTCCGTCGCGCTCGGCAGCGCGACCGACGTGGTCGGTCCCGCGAAATGCGCCGGCGACACGGCCTACGCCGCGCTCGACAGCGCGACCGGCCAGAACTGGGACCGCCAGGCCTTCTTCATGACGGTGCTCGGCGAGACTCGCGGGGCGAACTACCCCGCGCCGGACTACTGGGCCGAGTGGATCGGTCGCGCCGGCGCCTACAGCAGCGGCAACGGCATCTGCAACGACCACCTGCAGGCCGGCGACGAGCTGCTGATCCAGGCTGACGACGCCGACCCCGTCACGTTCGTCCCCCTGCATCCGCCCGTGCTCCTCACCGGCGTGCCGGCGACGGTCGCGCCCGGAACGCCGTTCACCGTCACCGTCACGCGCTTCCCGGTCGATCCGGCGACCTTCGCCGCCGCCGCAGCTCCGGCCGTGGGTGCGAGCGTCAGCGGCGCGGACGCCGCCGCGTCGACCGACGCCGCCGGGAGGGCGACGCTGACGCTCACCGCGCGCGGGCCCGCGTCCATCCGCGCGACGCTCGGTCTCGCCCGCACCGTCGCGATCCCCACGTGCGTCACCGACGGGGCCGACGGCTTCTGCGACACCGCCGCGCCGGCGGCGACCCTCTCGCCGTCGGGCGTGACCGGCGGCCCGCCCGACACGACCCCCGCGCTCGGCCGGATCGCTGCGATCCGCGAGGGCACGCGCTTCGCGCGTGGCAGGGCACCGCGTGAGCTGCGCGGGACGGTCGCCGCGGACCCCTCGGGCCTGTCCGACGTGCGCCTGCGCCTGACGCGCAGCAGCGGCAGGCGCTGCGAGCGGTTCGACCCCACCGCGGCGCGCTGGGTCAGCGCGACCCGCTGCGGGACCGAGAACGGGCGGTTCTTCTCGATCGGGAGCGCGGCCTCCTGGAGCTACCTGCTCCCCGGCACGCTGACGGCCGGCCGCTACGTGCTCGACACCCAGACCGTCGACGGCGCCGGCAACGCGACGCGCGGCGCCGACCGCGGGACACCGGACCAGCCGCGCAACCGCGTCGTCTTCACGGTCGCCTGATGCTCCGTCGCGTGCTCGCCCCCGCAGCGATGGCCGCCGTGCTCTGCGCGCTGGCCGCCGGCTGCGGGCTGGGCGCCGGGTCCACGCAGGACGACCCGGTCACCGTGACGGTCACGCGCGACTTCGGCGGCAGCGTCGTGCAGCAACGGACGGCCTCGAAGCTGCCGTCCTCGGAGACGGTGATGCGCGTGCTGCAGCGCGGGGCGGACGTGTCGACCCGCTACGGCGGTGGCTTCGTGCAGTGCATCGACCGCCTCTGCGGCGGCTCGCGGGTCGACTGGTTCTACTTCGTCGACGGCGTGGAGGCCCCGAAGGGCGCCGCTGCGACCTCGGTGCACGGCGGCGATCGCATCTGGTGGGACCGTCGGGACTGGCGCGCCGCGCAGCGCGTCCCCGCGGTCGTCGGCTCATTCCCCGAGCCGTTCCTGCACGGTCCGGGGACGGAGAAGCGCCTGCCGGTGCGCATCGAGTGCGCCGACACCTCCTCGCCCGCGTGCGCGGCGGTCGAGAAGGCGCTCGTCCACTACGGCATCCCGGCGGCCAAGGGCACGCTCAACTCCTCGTTCACGCGGGACACACTGCGCGTGCTCGTCGGCCCGTGGAAGCAGGTCCGCGTCGACCCCGCGGCCGTCGCGCTGGAGGACGGCCCGCAGGCCAGCGGCGTCTTCGCCGAACCGCGTCCCGACGGGACCGCCATCGCGCTGCTCGACGCCCGCGGGCGAGCGATCCGCTCGCTCGGCGCGGGCGGCGGCCTGGTCGCCGCGACGCGCGCGGGCGGGGACCAGCCCGTCTGGACCGTGACGGGCACGGACGAGGCCGGGGTGCAGGCCGCCGCGACGGCGTTCTCCGAGGCGGGGCTGCGCAATCGCTTCGCCGTGGCGGCCTCGACCGCCGCCGCGCCGCTCGCCCTCCCGCTGGAGGCCGGCGCGCGATGATCTACCGTCGCCGTGCGAGCGCGCTGCACGTGGCGCGGGCGGGCATCGCCGCCGCGTACGGGATGGCGCTCGTGCTGCTGGCGCTGTGCTTCACGAACCCGCTCGCCCTCGGAGCGATCGCCGTGGCGGCGGGCGCTGCCGCGGTGCTGGCGGGCGTGGGCTCCGACCTCGCCCGCGCGGCGCGCTTCGCCGTGCCGCTCGCGATCCTCGTGGCGCTCGTCAACGCGCTCGTCGTGCGCGAGGGGCTGACGGTCGTCGTCCGGGTGGGCGAGGTGCCGCCGTTCGGCCAGATCGACATCACGCTCGAGGCAGCCGTCTACGGCCTGCTCCTCGGCCTGCGCGTGCTCGTGATCGTGCTCTGCGCGGCCCTGCTGACGGCGACCGTCGACCCCGACGAGGTGCTGCGCGGGATGCGGCGCGTCTCGCTGCGCTCTGCGCTGACGGCGTCGCTGGCGACCCGGATGGTGCCGGTGCTCGCCCGCGACGCCCGGCGGATGGAACAGGCGCGCCGCTGTCGCCCCGACGTCGACCTGCGCACGCGGAGCACACAGCTCGCCGTGGTCCGCGCGGTGACGACCGGCGCGCTCGAGCGTGCCGTCGACGTCGCCGCCACGCTGGAGCTGCGCGGCTACGCGATCGCCCGCCGCCCGCCGCGCGGGGGCGGCGCGCCGTTCTCGCGCCACGACCTGAGCGTCGGATGCGCGGCGCTCGGCCTGCTCGCGCTCGGGGCGTGGGGCCTGGCCGCCGGCGTCGCCCGCGTCGACCCCTACCCGCGGCTGGCGCTGGGGACGGGCAGCCGGGAGATCGTCCTCGCCGTCCTGATCGTCGTGGTCGCGCTCGTCCCGTTCCTCAGCCGCCGCGGGGTGCAGCGCGCATGAGCACGCTCACCTTCGAGCGGTTCTCGTACACCTACGCGGGCGCGGACACGCCGTCGCTGCGCGAGGTCTCGCTGCACGTGGACGCCGGGGAGTTCGTCGTCCTGGCGGGGCTGTCGGCCTCGGGCAAGTCGACCCTGCTGCGCGCGGCGAGCGGGCTCGTGCCGCACTTCCACGGCGGCGTCGCCGCCGGGCGTGTGCTCGTCGGAGGCCTCGACACGCGCGAGCACGGCCCGGGCGATCTGGCGGCCGTCGCCGGCACACTGCTCCAGGACCCCGAGACGCAGGTCGTGATGACGACCGTCCGCGCGGAGCTCGCCTTCCCGCTCGAGAACCGCGGGCTCGCGCCGGCCGCGGTCGCTCGCGGGGTGGAGGAGGTGGCGCTCGCCCTCGGCATCGCCGAGCTGCTGGAGCGCTCCACGCATGAGCTCTCCGGCGGCGAGCTGCAGCGGGTCGCTCTGGGCGCCGCGCTCGCCGGGCGCCCGCCGCTGGTGCTGCTCGACGAGCCGACCTCGCAGCTCGATCCCGTCGCCGGCGACGAGCTCGTCTGGCTGCTGCGCCGCCTGAACGAGGAGTGGGGGACCGCCGTCGTGCTGGCCGAGCACCGCCTGGAGCGCTGCCTCGGTCACGCCGACCGCGTCGTGGTCCTCGAGGACGGCGCCGTCGCCTGCGACGCGCCGCCCCGCGCGATGCTCGAGTGGGCCGCGGAGCGCGCCCCCGCGCTGCAGACGCCGAGCGCGCGCCTGTTCGTGCGCGCCGGGCTGCGCCCCCTTCCGGCGGGGGTCAAGGAGGCGCGCGCGACGCTGCGCTCGCACGGTCTCGCCCGGGACCCGGTCGCGATCGCGGAATCGATCCCGCCGCCGGCCGCCGCCCCCCGGCGCCGGCCGTGGGCCAGCCGTGCCGGCGGCGTCGCGGCGATCCGCGCGCGCGGCATCTGGCAGGAGCCGGCGGGGACGCGGGCGATCCTGCGCGGCGTCGACCTGACGCTCGTCCCCGGCGAGCGCGTCGCCCTGATGGGGCGCAACGGCGCCGGCAAGTCCACGCTGCTGCGCCACCTCTCGGGCCTGCAGCGTCCCACCCGCGGCCGCGTCGAGGCGGCGGGCCGGGTCGCGCTGCTGCTCCAGAACCCGGGCGACTACCTGATCCACGAGCGCGTTGGGGACGAGGCCACGCCGGCCGCGCTGGACCTCGTCGGCCTGACGGAACTCGCAGACCGTCACCCGCGCGACCTCTCCGGCGGCGAGCGCCAGCGGCTCGCCCTGGCGATCGTGATGGACGCGGGCGAGCCGGCCGTGGCGCTGCTGCTCGACGAGCCGACGCGCGGGATGGACCGCGCCGCCAAGGGCGAGCTGGCCGACCGGCTCGACGTCCTGGCCGCAGGGGGGACGGCGGTGCTGGTCGCCACGCACGACGCGGAGTTCGCCGCCGCGGTCGCGGATCGCGTGATCCTGCTCGCCGACGGGCACGCGATCGCCGACGCGCCGGCGCCCGAGATCCTGAGCGGCGGCTGGCACTTCGCGACGGAGACCGCGCGCGTCCTGGGCGGCGACGGCCAGGCGCTGACGCCCGAGCAGGGCGGCGCGCTGCTGCGCTCGCGCATGACGATCGAGGTCCATCCATGACCTGGCAGCTCGCATCGCTGCTCGTGCTGGGCGCCGCGCTGACGGCGGGGTTCACCTGGTACGAGCGCACGCACCCGACCTCGCGCATGCTCGCGCTCGTCGCGACGCTCGCTGCGCTCGCGGCCATCGGCCGTGTCGCCTTCGCCGCGCTTCCGAACGTCAAGCCGACGACCGACATCGTGCTGCTCTCGGGCTTCGCGCTCGGCGGCGCCCCGGGGTTCGTGGTCGGCGCCGTCGCCGCGCTCGCCTCGAACCTGGTGTTCGGGCAGGGGCCGTGGACGCCGTGGCAGATGGTCGCGTGGGGGCTCTGCGGGCTGATCGGCGCCGGGCTCGGCCGCGCGACCGGGCGGCGCCTGGGCCGTGTCCCGCTGGCGCTCGCCTGTGGCGGCGCCGGCCTCGCCTTCGGCGCGATCATGGACGCCTCGGTATGGGTCACCTACGGCGGGCAGCCGACGCCCGGCCAGTACCTGGCGATCTCGGCCACCTCGCTGCCCTTCAACCTGGCACACGCGATCGGCAACGTCGTCTTCTGCCTGGCCTTCGGCCCGGCGCTCGTCCGCGCGCTGCTGCGCTTCCGTGCGCGCATGGAGGTCCGCTGGGCCGACGCTCCGGTCGCCGGCGCCCCCGCTGCGCCGATCGCCGCGCTGGCTCTCGCGCTGCTGCTCGCCGGGTCGCTCCTCGCCCCGCAGCGCGCCCATGCCGCCGCGGCGGGAGCCGCCCCGGCCGCGCGCTACCTCGCGGGTGCGCAGAACGCCGACGGCGGCTGGGGCGCCGCGCCGCGTGCCGCCTCGAACGCCACGCAGACCTCCTGGACGGTGATCGGGCTGGGCGCCGCCGGGTACGACGCCCTCAGCGTGCGGCGCAGCGGGCATTCGCCCGCGGCGCTGCTGCGCCGCTACGCCGCCCGCTCGCGGGCGACGACCGACCTCGAGCGCACCGCGCTGGCGCTGGCGGCGGCCGGCATCCCCGGCTCGACGGGTGGCCTGGCGGGACGTCTCGTCCGCGCCCAGCGCGCCGACGGGTCCTTCGACGGCCTGGTCAACCTGACGTCGTTCGGCGCGCTGGCGCTGCGCGCCGTCGGCGTCCCCGCGCGCTCACGGCGCGTGCAGCGCGCAACCTCGTGGCTCGCGCGTCGCCAGAACCGCGACGGCGGCTTCAACTTCGCCGGCCGGGGTGGCCCGAGCGGTGCCGACGACACCGCCGCGGCGATCGAGGCGCTCGCCGCGGGCGGCCATCGCTCCGGACGCGCCGTCGCGCGTGCCGCGTCCTGGCTGGCCGGCCACCAGAACCCCGACGGCGGCTACGGCCTGCAGTCGCCGGCGGCCTCGAACGCCCAATCGACGGCGTTCGCCGTGCAGGGCCTGGTGGCCGCGGGGCGCAGCCCGGACCGCCGGCGCCGCCGCGGGGCGCGGTCGCCGGTCGCCTACCTGCGCTCGCTTCAGGCCCGGAATGGCAGCGTGCGCTACTCGCGCACCAGCACCCAGACGCCGGTCTGGGTGACGGCCGAGGCGCTCGCGGCGCTGGCCCGCCATCCGCTGCCGATCCGCATCGTGCGCCGGTGAGGGTCACCGCACAGCGGCCCGCCGGCGTGATGGGCTAGGTTTCCGCACCCGATGCGTCTCGCCGTCCCGAAGGAGTCCGCTGCGGGTGAGCGTCGTGTGGCTCTCGTTCCTGAGGTCGTGCGCAAGCTCACCGGACGCGGTATCGATGTTCTCGTGGAGCGCGGCGCCGGCGACGGCGCGCTGATCCCCGACGAGGCCTTCGCGCAGGCCGGCGCGAGCCTGGTCGACGGCGCCGAGGTGTGGGGCGCTGACGCGGTGGTCGTGATCGCGCCGCCGCAGGGCGAGCAGATCGCGCAGATGCGCGCGGGCGCGCTGCTGATCGGCTTCCTGGCGCCGCTCACGAGCGTCGCGACCGCGACGGCGGCGCGCGACGCGAAGATCACGGCGCTGGCGATGGAGGCGATCCCGCGGATCAGCCGTGCGCAGTCGATGGACGCGCTCTCCAGCCAGTCGAACGTGTCGGGGTATGAGGCGGTCGTGCTGGCGGCCGAGCACCTGACGCGCTTCTTCCCGATGCTGATGACGGCCGCGGGGACGATCCCGCCGGCGAAGGTCCTGGTGCTGGGCGCGGGCGTCGCGGGGCTGCAGGCGCTGGCGACGGCGCGGCGCCTGGGCGCGGTCACGACCGGCTACGACGTGCGGCCCGAGGTCGCCGAGCAGGTCGAGTCGCTCGGCGCGAGCTTCCTGGACCTCGGCCTGGAGGCGGCCGGTGAGGGCGGCTACGCGCGCGAGCTGACGGCCGAGGAGCGCGCGCGCCAGCAGCAGGCGCTGAGCGACGCGATCACCGGCTTCGACGTCGTGATCACGACGGCGCTCGTGCCGGGCCGCCCGGCCCCGAAGCTCGTCACCGCGCAGGCCGTCGAGGGGATGAAGCCCGGCAGCGTGATCATCGACCTGGCCGGCGAGAGCGGCGGCAACTGCGAGCTGACCACGCCCGGTGAGACGACGGTCGAGCACGGGGTCACGATCGTCAGTCCGCTGAACCTGCCCGCGCACATGCCCGAGCACTCCAGCCAGCTGTACGCGCGCAACGTGCTCTCGCTGCTGGACCTCATCGTTCCCAAGGGCGAGGAGGGCACCGAGCCCGCGATCGTCCTGGACTTCGAGGACGAGATCGTCAGCGGGTCCTGCGTCGCGCGCGACGGCGAGATCGTCCATCCCGGCGCCAAGGCCGCCGCCGAAGCGGCATAGGGGAGAGGCAACGACCATGTTCGTCACGAATGTCGCGATCCTCGTGCTGGCCGGCTTCGTCGGCTACGCGGTGATCTCCAAGGTCCCGAACACGCTGCACACGCCGTTGATGTCGGGCACCAACGCGATCCACGGCATCGTCGT
>JADGPM010000027.1 GCA_017882425.1 Solirubrobacteraceae bacterium | reverse complement strand
TCCTTGACCCACCCGCAGCCCAGGTCGAGCCGCGGGTCGGGATGCGCGGCGAGCAGCTCGTCGAGGGACGCCCAGCGTTCGTCGAGGATCATCGCCCGCGATTCTGACGATCCCGGCGACCGGCGGTGCGGGATGAGCAGCGCACGGCGCGCCGCCTGGGGGGCATGGCGGCGCGCCGCGCTGCTCCTGGGACGCGACCGGCCCGAGGGCCCCGCGCCGCAGCTTGTGGACCTACGGGGCTGTGGCCCCGCCGTTGTTCGTCGTGGTCGTGGGGGTGGGCGTCGTCCTCGTGATCGTCGTCGGGGTGGTCGTGGTCGTCGTGATCGTGGTCGTCGGCTGCGTGTTCGTCACCTTGACCGTCGTCGTCTTGCGGATCACGGTCGGCGTCGACGAGCTCGAGCTGCTGCTGTTGCTGTTCGAGATCAGCAGCGCCGCCAGGACGCCCACGACGATCAGCGCGACGGCGCCCATGACCCACGGCCACGGATTGCCGCCGCCTCCACCCGCGGGCGGCGGCGGGGTCTGGTACTGCTGGCCGTAGGGCGGCTGCTGATACCCCGGCTGCTGGCCGTAGACCGGCTGCTGACCGGCCGCCGGCTGGCGGGTCGTCGGCTGCTCGCCCGGGTCCTGCGGGGGTGGTGTGGATGCCATCGGCGAGAATGTAGATCGCCGTCCGGACGCGCCCGCGCGCCGGGCCCGCGAGCACGCACACAGCCGCGGCGCACGGATCGCGGCGCTAGGATTTCCCTCCTCCCGGGCGCGTAGCTCAGCGGGAGAGCGCTCGCTTCACACGCGAGAGGTCGCTGGTTCGAAACCAGCCGTGCCCATCGGTCGAACGCCCTGCACCTGCGGGGCGTTCGGCGTTTCGGGGGCGCGAGAGCAGTCCCACCTTCGGGGCGGGTTTGCCCGGTTCGCGTCCCATTGCGTCCCATTCAGCGGGCCTCGCTGCTCCTTCTCGTCTCTATGAAAGAGGGGCCGGTGTGCATGTCGGCCGCCGGTCTAGCGGTGCCGGCGGTAGCGCAGCCCGACGATCCCGTTGCTGAACTCGGTGCTGGAGACCAGGTCGAGCCGGTAGGACTTGGGGACGTCCTCGAACAGCCGGGTACCCTCGCCAGCAACGTAGGGGTGCAAGTCCAGGCGGAACTCGTCGATCAAGTCGAGTTGCATGAGCGACCGCCAGAAGCTGACGCCGCCCCAAACCACGATGTGTCCGTCGCCGCCTTGCCTGAGCTTGTCGATCTCTTCTGTCGTGTCACCAGCGGCGATGGTGGTGTTGGCCCACTCGGCCGTCCTCAGAGTCCGGGAGAAGACGACCTTGGGCGCGGCGTTCATGATGCCGGTGAACGGGTGGTCGGCCGTCGGCAAGGCTCCGGCCATGGCCTCGTAGGTGGCGCGGCCCATGATGTGCGCGTACGCGCTCTGGTAAACGCCGATCTTCTGCTCCAGGCTCGCCGGGTCGACGGGCAGGCCGAAGCAGAAGTCCCAGTACTCGGTGCCCTCGTCGGCGAGAAGGCCATCGAGCGAGTACATGAACGCCCACGCAATCAGCTTCCGCATGATCAGAACTCCATGGTCTCGGATCGTCTGGCGGGGCGGCGTCCCGCAGCGCGAGTTGCATACCACTCGGCCATGGCTGGCGAGCGTGCGGGTTACCACGGAGTGCCGCCGGTAGTGCGTGCGGTACCTCTGACCCGCCGACCGGTCCTAGGCTGCGGTTGCACGGATGGTTGGACAGAGTTGTACCCCTCCCAGCGAAGGGCCGCCTCTCCCGGCGGCCCTTCGTCAGCGCGAGGTCCGCGAGAACCTTCCGGACGTCTGCTCGCGCCGAGGCCCGTACGCCCGCAAGGATCACCACGACCGCGCTCGAGAGCCTCTCGCGACCCACCGTCGAACGCTGCGGGCGTTCAGGTCAGGCGGCCGCGGTCAGCCCTCGGTCGACACCGGACCGACGGCCTTCCTGACCGTCACGTGGAACCCGCGGGTCGCGTGCCTCGTACGCCTGATCGCCTCACCGGCCGTCGGGGCCTCGACCTGGACGCCATGGCTCTCGAGGCCGTGCAGTGAATGGCACTCGCCCGCCGGGGCGATCCCCTCTCGGTCCAGCGCCGCTGCGACGTCACTGGTCAGCTGCCCGCGAAGCTCCACGTTCCACGTCGGCATGCCCTGATCCTCCGCCATCCGATGCACCCCGCCATCCGTGCGATCTACCGAGCGGCCGGTTGCCCGCGCACCGGCTCGGCGGGCACATATGCTCGCGGCCATGAGCGATCGCATCACGTACGCCCTGCAGGACGGGGTCGCCACGATCACGCTGGACGACGGCAAGGTCAACGCGCTCTCGCCCGAGACGTTGGCCGAGATCTCGGGCGCGCTGGACCGCGCGGCGGCCGACGGGGCGCTCGTCGTGCTGACCGGGCGCGAGCGGACGTTCTCGGCGGGGTTCGACCTGCGCAGCGAGGACTGGCAGACGATGGTCGGCGCCGGCGGCCGCCTCGCCGAGCAGATCATGTCCTTCCCCGCCCCGGTCGTCGTCGCCTGCAACGGCAACGCGATCGCGATGGGCGCGCTCGTCCTGCTGTCAGCCGACTACCGCGTCGGCGTCGAGGGCGAGCACCGCATCGGTCTCAACGAGGTCGCGATCGGACTCACGCTGCCGTGGTTCGGGATCGAGATCGCCCGCCATCGCCTGAGCCGGCCGTACTTCGACCGCTGCACCGTCACCGGCGGCATGCTCGGCCCCCAGGAGGCGCAGCGCGCCGGGTTCCTCGACGAGCTCGTCGCGCCGGACCTGCTGCAGGCGCGCACGGCCGAGGTCGCCGCCGTGCTCGCGGGCATCGACCGTGCCGCGCACGCGGCGACCAAGCTGCGCGTGCGCGAGCAGGCGCTGGCCGGGATCCGCGACGGCATCGAGCGGATCGCCGGCGACGGTCGCGAGTGGTGAGGGTCCTCAGGCCGCCGCGGCAGCCGCGCCCTGCAGCGCCCCGGTGAACGCCTCCGACGTCATCACCTCGGAGAACATCGGGTAGTCGAAGCGAATCGCGTTCTCGTGCTCCTCACTCGAGGTCGCGGCGACGCAGTCCGACAGCGTGATCACGGCGTAGCCCTTCTCGTAGCCGGTTCGCATCGTCGACTCGACGCAGCAGTTCGTCAGGAAGCCGCTGAGCGCGATCGTCGTGATCCCGCGCGCCCGCAGGATGAAGTCGAGGTTCGTCGTGGCGAACGTGTCCAGCCCGCGCTTGCCCTCGACGACGACGTCACCCTCCTGCGGGGCGAGCGCGTCGACGATCTCCGCGCCCCACTCCCCCTTGACGAACGCCGTCGAGTCGACGACGCCCTTCAGGATCCCGTAGGGGTGTGCGGACAGCTCGCCGTAGCCGGGCACGAACGTGATCGGCGCGTGCACGATCGTCGCGCCCGCGGCGCGCGCGGCCTCGACGAGCCGGCGCGTGTTGTCGAGCATTCCCGTGCTCTCCATCACGCCCTGGACTGCGCCGTGGAGGGCGCCGCCCTCGGAGGTGAAGTCGTTCTGGTACTCGATCAGCACCAGCGCGGTGTGCTTCGGATCGACGGCCATGAGCAGCTCCTTCGTCGGGGGGCGATGCCCAGCGCATGGTACGCGGCGGGCGTCATCGGGTCCGGCGATCCGCGGGGAACCACCGATGACCGCGTCCGGGCGGCGTGGTGGGCTTGCGCGATGGAAACCCCGTTGCACACCGACTATCCCGTCCAACTCGACGTCGATTACCCGGATCGCCCGCTCAACCGGCTCACGACGTTCTTCCGCCTCTTCACGGTGATCCCGATCGCGATCGTGCTCGGCACGGTCTCCGGGGGCACGAGCTACTCCGGCGGCGCCGGCTCCAACACGACGACGGTCGTCGTCGCAGCCGGCGGCCTGCTCTTCGCCGGCCCGCTGCTCATGATCCTGTTCCGCGAGAAGTACCCCCGCTGGTGGTTCGACTGGAACCTCGAGCTCACGCGGTTCTCCTCGCGCGTCGCGCTCTACGTCGCACTGCTCGACGACCGCTACCCGTCGACGGACGAGCAGCAGTCCCTGCGGCTCGACATCGCCTACCCCGATGTCCGCGCCGACCTCAACCGCTGGCTCCCGCTGGTCAAGTGGTTCCTCGCGATCCCGCACTACATCGCGCTCGCGTTCCTCGGTCTCGCAGCGTGGATCTGCATCGTGATCGCCTGGTTCGCGATCCTGTTCACCGGGCGCTACCCGCGCGGCCTCTTCGACTTCGTCGTCGCCGTCGGGCGATGGGCCGTACGCGTGAGCGCCTACGCGTTCCTGCTGACGACCGATCGCTACCCGCCCTTCTCGCTGTCGCCCTGACGCTGAACGGAGGCTTCCCGATGACCGTCCTCTGGTTCCTGATCTGGCTGGTCGCCAACAACGTCGGGGCACACGAACCCCTGATCGGCAACCCCGTCAACGCCTGGGCGGCCACGCTGATCCTCGCGATCGCGCTCGACCTGGGCGCGGCGCACGCGCGGTCTCGCTAGTACACCCATCCGCAAGTTCCGCGGGTTTCGGCGGAGTGCGCTCGCGCCGAATCCCGCACGGAACCTACGGCCGGATGTACTAGGTCGCTCGCGCGGGCAGTGCGACCACGGGGAGCCCCGCGCCGGCCTCCCAGCAGTCGCCGACGTCCTGCGGCATGCCGACGATCTGCCCGCCGGCGCAGCCCTCGGCCGCCACCCGGCGGCGCGGGTTGACGATGCCGGCGAGCCCGACGACGCCGCCCAGGAACACGAGCCCCGCCGCGATGCCCATGCCGGTGTGGAACGCCCGCACCGAGGCGTGCTGAACGGCGGCCGAGACCTCGCGCGCCTCGCGCGGCCCCAGCCCGCCCGTGTCCGCCTGTGCGAGCGTCTGGCGCTCGGCCTGCGCCACGACCGCACGGGCCCTGGGCGTCAGCGGGACGCCCGCGAGCGAGGTGTCGAGCGAGGAGGTGAACGTCGCGGCGACGACCGCCCCGAGCGCCGCGATCGCCAGCAGGCCGGCGACGCGGGCGATCGCGTTGTTTATGCCGGAGGCGATGCCCGCGTTGGACTCGTCGGCGTCGGCGAGGACGGTCGCCGTCAGCGGCGCGACGGTCATCGCCAGGCCGAGCGAGAACACCAGCAGGCCGGGCAGCACATCGACGACGTAGGTCACGTCGGGCGGCATGCGCGTGAACCACGCGAGACCGAGCGCCGCGACGACCGGTCCCCCACCCATGAACGCGCGCGGGCCGAGCCGGTCGGCGAGCCCGCCGAAGCGCTTGGACAGCAGGAACATGACGAGCGTCGAGGGCAGCGTCGCGAGGCCGGCCTGGAGCGCGTCGTAGCCGGCGACCTGCTGGAGGAACAGGACGAGGAAGAAGAAGGTGATCGCCAGGCCGCCGTACATCGACAGCGTCTGGACGTTGCCGACGGCGAAGTTGCGCCGGCGGAACAGGCCGAGCGGCAGCATCGGGTCGGGGGTGTGCGCCTCGCGCCAGAGGAACGCGCCGAAGACGCAGACGCCACCGATCAGCGGGATCAGGACTCGCGGCGCGAGCCAGCCCGCCTGCGGCTGGCTGACGAGCGCGTACACCGGGCCCGCGAGGCCCACGGCGCACAACCCCGCGCCCGCCCAGTCCACGCTCCGGCGGGTGGGCCCGGGCTCGCGCACCGGGATGGCGATCCGCACGAGCATCAGGGTCGCGATGACGAACGGGAGGTTGATCGCGAAGATCCAGCGCCATGACGCCGCGTCGATGAGCCAGCCGCCGACGAAGGGGCCGACCACGGTGGCGATCCCCGACCAGGCGGTCCATGAGCCGATCGCGCCACCGCGCTCGGTCGGCCCGAAGGCCATCACGATGACCGCGAGCGCACTCGGCGCCAGCAGCGCGCCGAAGACGCCCTGGATCGCGCGCGCTGCGATGAGGAGCCCGATCGTCGGGGAGACCGCGCAGAGCAGTGACGCCACCCCGAATCCGGCGACGCCGAGCGAGAAGACGCGCCGCTCGCCGTAGACGTCGCCGAGCGACCCGCCCACGAGGATCAGCGAGCCCAGCGTCAGGAGGTAGGCGTTGGAGACCCACTGCTGCCCGGCGAGCCCGCCGCCGAGGTCGCGGTCGATCGCCGGCAGGGCGACGTTGACGACCGTCGCATCCAGGCCCGCGACGAACGAGCCCATGATCGCGGCGATGAGGACGAGGCGCTTGCGTCCGGGATCAAGCGCCGGGGCGACGGCCATGCCCATGGACTCGAGTCTTGCAGGCGCCGGGGCCCCGTGCCGGGGTCGTCGCGCCCGCAATGTCCGGCCGGACGCATATACCCCCTACCCGTATGCTAGGTTGGACCCGTGAGCAGCGTGCTCGACGTGATCGCCAACGGGCTGAAGGACGCTGCGTTGATGGCGTGGGAGGTCTGGTGGGCGCTGGTCTTCGGCTTCTTCATCTCAGCCGTCGTCCAGGCATGGGTACCGCGCGAGCGCATCGAGGGCGCGATGAGCGGCAACGGCGCGAGGCCGATCGCCTGGGCCACCGGGCTCGGCGCGGCCTCCTCGTCCTGCTCCTACGCGGCGATCGCGATCGCCAAGAGCCTCTTCCAGAAGGGCGCCTCGGCGGCCTCGGCGCTCGCCTTCCAGTTCGCGTCGACGAATCTCGTGTGGGAGCTCGGGCTCGTGCTCTGGGTGCTGCTCGGCTGGCAGTTCACGCTGGCGGAGTACGTCGGCGGCCTCGTGATGATCGTCCTGATGGCCGCGATGCTGCGGCTCTTCGTCTCCCCGCGGCTCGAGGAGCAGGCGCGCGCCCACGCGCGCGAGGCGGACACCGGCCACCAGCACCACATGGCCGGCGAGACGCTCAGCTGGCGCGAGCGCCTGACGTCCGTCTCCGCCTGGTCGGACGTGGCGCACAACTTCCGCGGCGACTGGCAGATGCTCTACAAGGAGATCGGGCTGGGCTTCGTGCTCGCCGGCTTCGTCGCCCAGCTCGGCGACAACGCGTTCAACAGCCTCTTCCTGACGAGCTCGCCGCCGCTCGTGCAGACCCTCTGGGGGGCGCTGATCGGCCCGGTGATCGCCGTGCTGAGCTTCGTCTGCTCGGTCGGGAACATCCCGCTCGCCGCCGTGCTCTGGTCCGGCGGCATCAGCTTCTCCGGCGTGATGGCGTTCATCTTCGCCGACCTCATCGTGCTGCCGATCATCCTGATCTACCGCAAGTACTACGGCCGCGCGTTCGCCTGGCGGATCGTCGCGCTGATGTTCGTCACGATGGTGCTCGCGGCGCTCGCGGTGGACGGCGTGTTCAGCGCGCTGGGCCTGGTCCCGTCGACGCGGCCCTCGACCGCCGACGTCTTCGGGTCGGTCGCGCTGGACTACAAGTTCGTGCTGAATGTCCTGGGCATCGTCGTCTTCGCCGCGCTGTTCGGGCTGACCGCGCGACGCGGGGCCACCGACCCGGTCTGCGGCATGACGGTCGACCGCGACAAGGCGGTGCGCACGGTCCACGGGGCGACGACCTACCTGTTCTGCTCCGAGCACTGCAGGCACCGCTTCGAGGCGGACCCGCAGCGCTACATCGGCGCGGCCGCCCCGCCACCCGCCGAGCACGAGCACGCGCACTGAGGCCGCCGGCCGCTTGACCCTCCCCCGGCCGGTCCGCGAGGATCGCCCGATGGCTCGCGATCAGCACAGGCATCGACGACCCCGGCGGCGGAGCGCCGCGCTGGCGCTCGGCATTTCGGCGATCGCGATCGCCACACCGGCGCCGGTCGCGGTCGCCGCCAAGCCGAAGTGCCCTCTCGGCCCGAACATCCCGCGGTCCAGCGGGGTCCAGTGGGGCTTCTCGGTGAGCGGCCCGCCCTCCGGGCCGCACAAGGGCATCACGTCCTCCTACACGCACGGGCACGGGACGTGGTCGCGCGGCCGCGCGAAGGGCGCCGTCTGCCACCAGGACTCCGGCGGGGGCATCCCCGGGCGGCACATCGTCACGCGCGTGTCGTTGGTGCCCGCGAAGCTCGACGGCCACGTCACCCGCCTGGGCAAGCTCGGCGTCGAGCTGGTGGTCCCGCTCGTCGTGACCGGCAGCGACGACGCCTCGTGCGCGACGGGGACGCACGGCTCGGTGACGCTGTTCGCCAGCTACTACGACGTGCATGTCGACAGCGCCGTGCTGCGCTTCGGCGCGGGCTGCAGGGCCCACGACCACACCTACCGGGGGGCATCGCTCAAGGTGCTGATCACGCGCAGCGGCGCGCAGGTCGACTGAGCGCGGGCGCAGCGACGGCGGGGCGACCCGAAGGCCGCCCCGCTCGCCGGACTGCGTCGTGGTGCTGCGTCAGATCAGCCGGTGACCTGCGAGTCCGACGGCAGCGACGTCGTCGGAGCCGGGCCGCTGGTCGTGTCCGGCGTGATGGTCGAGCCGCCCTTCAGCGCGCGGATCGTGGCCCAGAACGTCTTGCGCGCCGTGTCGACCGACGTGTGGTAGGCGGTCGCGAGGGTCCGGACCTGGGTGCGCAGGCCCTGGATCGTCGTGCGCGTGCTCTGGCGGGCCGTCTTGCAGGCCGCCGGGTTGTGATCCGCACGGGCCTGCCTGCAGGTCGCGCGCAGCGCCTTCACGGCGTCCGTCGCCTGCTGCTTGAGCGGCGCGACGCCGGTCGTGTAGGCGTTCTGCGCGTCGGTGAAGCTCGTCTTCAGCGTGGCGCACGCCCCGGCGACCTTGTCGGTCGAGCCCTGCAGGCGCTTCGGGGTGTGGCCGTTGGCGACCTTGGCGCACAGGCCCGAGGCGACGGGGAAGGTGCGGTTGAAGCCGCGCTGCCCGGGGTGTGCGCCCGCCACTGCGGGGAGCACGAGCAGTGCACAGAGGCTGAGAGCCAGGGACATCCGGATACGAGACATGAGGCGATACGTCCTTTGGTCCGTGCGCGGCTCCTCCACGGGCCGTGCGAAAGGGGTGACGGCTGCGTGAAACCCCCGCATGGCGAGAAGTCGCGGTCGGCATGGACATTCGGACGAGTGGGTGCACCGCCGGGCCGCACCGCCTCGGTGCAAGGCCGCTCTCAGAATCCCGGCGATCTGGAATCCGGTGCACAGGTAATTCACCGCGGGGGCACCCCAACCGGACGGATGGCGTACGTGGGGGACAGATTCCTCGTCACAACGCCCAGGCTGCCGATGTCGTGCCTGTCAACAGCAGGTCGCCACACGGATGCCGATCCCCCGCCACCTCCTCAGATTCCGCGCGCTCATCGGCGCGCTCCTCGCCTGCGCGCTCGTCGCCGCGCTCGGCGTGCTGCCCGCGGCCGCGAACACCAGCCACGCCGGCTGGCCGCAGATCAACGGCATGCTGCTGATGAACAAGCTCGACCAGAACCGCCCGCTCGATGCCCGTCCGGGCCACGACCCGTTCGACGGCACCGACCCGCGCTACCGCTGCGACGGCCTGCACGAGGACTCCTCGTGCGTCGGCCTCCCGCGCCACTGCCACCGCCGCGACGCCAACTGCAAGCACCCCGTCGTCGTCGCCGACGCCGCACGGCACAACGAACTGCTCGGCGGACACGGGAGCGATGTCATCCACGCGAGCCGCTGGGGGGATGTCATCTGGGGCGACTACAAGCCCAGCGGCCAGCCGACGACCCAGACCGACCGTCTGTACGGCGGCGCGGGCAAGGACTTCATCTACGCCAGCCACGGCTGGAACACGATCACCACGGGCGGCGGCGCGGACGTCATCCACGCCCACTTCGGCCACGGCTCGATCCGCTGCGACTCCCGGAACGTGACCGTCTTCCTCAGCCGCCACAGCCGCCGCGGCTACAAGCTCCACGGCTGCCGGCGCATCAGCTACAGGACGCTCGGGTACTAGGCGCTACCCCCGCCCGAGCACCGCCATCGCGGCGTTGTGCCCGGGGATCCCGCTGACGCCGCCGCCGCGCTGCGCGCCCGCGCCGCACAGCAGCACGCGCTCATGAGCGGTCTCGACGCCCCAG